>JAGQQT010000149.1 GCA_020426065.1 Planctomycetaceae bacterium
TAATGCGAGGCCATTACCGGCTGGGCACGCTGCAGATGCGTGAAAGCCGGCAGGACAACATCCTGATCCTGTTCGCAGCGGGCAACGAATGCGGCCTGCAAATCCCGCAATCGATCCGTGATCGTTTCAATTGCGTGACGCAGAAACAGCTTCACATCGGTGGCAACCTGATCGTTTCGGCTACGCCCCGTATGCAGTTTCCGGCCGACATCACCTGTCCGGTTCGTCAACTCCCGTTCAATATGCATATGAATGTCTTCGAGTTCGATTCGGTACTCGAAGCGACCAGCAGCAATTTCCTGACCAATCTCATCCAATGTTCGGCAGATGAGTTCCCGCTCTTCATCCGTCAGCAACCCGACTTCCGACAGCATGGTCGCATGGGCCTTGGACCCCTGAATATCAAACGGTGCCAGTCGTGCATCAAAACTGATCGATTCAGTAAACTGCTCGACCCGTTTATCTGTTGCTTCTGAAAATCGTCCACCCCAGGCTTTATCCGCCACGCTCTTACCCTTTGAATGCATCGTCGCTTGCTGCGGCGATTCCCTCAGATCTGATAATCGTTAATGCCACTCTCTGAACCACGCCGACGCTCAAACCGGTCGAAAATCCAGTTCACAATCACTCCCCAGACAATGGGGATCGCCAGGCAGGCCACAATATACACTCCAGTGGACCAATTCATGAATGAGATTCCTGTTTCGGTTCGGAGGCCAGTTCAATGATGTGACCGTCCGGATCAGCCAGGAAGATCTGGACCGCTCCATCCGGTCGGAACTTGGGAGGTGAAACCACCTCCAACTCAACTCCAGAGGCTTGCATCTGTTGCCAGGCCTGATTGGCATCGGGCACACGAAAGGCCAGATGCTGCATGCGAGTGGATTTTTGCGATGCGCGATTTCCTGCCGGACCAGACAGATCATGCTCCAGAATCAGGTGGATCAACGTCTGACCGGCCTGAAACCAGGCTCCAGCAAAACTGAAATTGGGCCGGGGCACTTCGCGCATGCC
Source organism: Planctomycetaceae bacterium (assembly GCA_020426065.1). Lineage (GTDB taxonomy): Bacteria > Planctomycetota > Planctomycetia > Planctomycetales > Planctomycetaceae > Rubinisphaera. The sequence goes on from JAGQQT010000149.1 coordinate 1,015, forward strand.
CAGCAGGTCGAGATAAAACCGACGGCTCGCATCCAGATCCCGCACGACAATCGTGACATGGTCTATGGTTTCGACTTGAATGACTGACATGATTTTGTTCTCAACGAGAGTGGAGTGCTTCGCGGGCGGCCAGGACAGTTCGGGCGGCTTCCTCTGCCGAATCCGCCACACAGGTCAGGTGCCCCATTTTACGTCCCGGGCGGGCAGAATGTTTTCCATAAAGATGCAGTTTGACCCGGGGATCCTGCAAGGCCGCCACCCAGTTCGGCTCGCCATCACTCCACAGATCACCCAGCAGATTGGCCATGGCTGCCGGATGTCGTGGTTGCATGCAACCCAGCGGCAAACCGCAAATCGCCCGAACCTGCTGTTCAAACTGACTGCTGCAGCATGCTTCAATCGTCAGATGCCCGGAATTGTGTGGGCGAGGTGCAACCTCGTTAATCATCAGCTGGTTATCACGGGTGACAAACATCTCAATGCACATCACCCCCACCACATCCAGCGTTTCGAGTACCCCCCGAGCAATCTCGCGTGCGGCGATTTCGTAGCGGGACATCTCCGGGTCCGGCCAGACGGAAAGATCGAGGATATGATTTCGGTGTTCATTCCGGATCGGTCCGCAGCAACACAGTTCTCCGGTCGTACTCCTCACTGCGACCACAGAAATCTCGTGCGTAAATTCGATCCGCTGCTCCAGGATCGCTTCCTGCTGCCCCAGTTCTTCCCAGGCAGAAGCCAGAGATTGAGCATGGGGGACCGAGACCTGCCCTTTGCCATCGTATCCGCCAAAAGCGGTTTTCAGGATGCACGGAAAAGGCATTGCGGCAGCCGCGTGTTCGAGATCCTCCTGGTTCCTGACAGGCAGGAACGGCGTGACTGGCAGTCCCGCTTCCGAGAGCGTGGTTTTTTCACGGATCCGATGCTGGGAGATGTGCAGCACATGGCCACCCGGGTAAACGAGTCCCTCCTGCTCTATCACCCTGGCCGCATCGGAACTGATATTCTCAAATTCAAACGTAACGACATCCACACTTCGGGCGAAGTTCGCAATCGCGGCAGTGTCGTTGTAATCCCCGACAAACTCCTGCTCCGCCACCTGGCCGCAGGGTGAGTTGGGCTCATGAGAATAGGTGTGAACGTGGTAACCGAGTTGATGGGCAGCAAAGGCAAACATTCGCCCCAGCTGTCCACTTCCCAGCACGCCCAGCGTGGACCCCGGCAAAATTGGCTGCATTCTAGTACTCACCGGAACTCACTCTTCTCCTGGCTTCGCATTATCCAGCTGGGCATTTGCCAGAACTGTTTCCGTTTGAGTCCGGGCAAACTGCTCCAGTTTTTCCCGCAGTGCAGCATCTTCAATCGCGAGGATGCGACAAGCCAGCAGCCCCGCGTTTTTCGCTCCGGATTCCCCGATCGCCAGTGTTCCCACGGGAACTCCACCAGGCATCTGAACAATGGAAAGCAGTGAATCCAGGCCGGACAACGCCCGACTCTGCACCGGTACACCCAATACAGGCAGACAGGTTTGTGAGGCAACCATTCCCGGCAGATGAGCGGCTCCCCCTGCGCCGGCAATCAAAACTTTCAAGCCGCGCGAACCGGCCGACTTGGCGTACTCAAACATCAGGTCGGGCGTGCGATGAGCCGAAACAACCTGGCATTCATGGGCCACACCCATCTGAGAAAGGATCAATGAAGCCTGCTTCATCGTGGGCCAGTCGGACTGACTCCCCATGATGATTCCCACTACCGGTTTGTTCTCCGCTGAAGATTCTGGCATAGCTTGAAAAACTCGAATCCGTCAAAACAGTTGGAATGCTGGCTTACTACAAACCTATCCTACATCAATTTCCCACCACGGCAAATCGAGCCCGAATCAGTCTCGCTGGAGTGTGTCTGCCTTCCCGGCGGAATCCCGAACATTTCACCCGCTATCCGTAAAAAAAGCTGCCGAGGGTGCGGCAGCTTTCTGGATTCCTGAAATCCGGACTGATTACAGACCCAGCCAGGGGAGCGGGGCTCCAGCAGCTGGCAGCTGAACGATATCCACACCCGTTACGTCCGGGTGCTGCAGGATTTCATCAATAACTGCCTGACCAGGCTTCGAGTCGAGATTGATCACCGCAACAGAGTCTCCACCGGGTTGAGTCGTTTCCCGACCGAGAGCCATGTGGGCGATGTTGATGTTGTTTTTGCCCAGGACCGTTCCAACCAGGCCAATCAGACCAGGAACATCGCGGTGGCGATAAATCAGCAGAGTGCCATCGAGATAGCCATCGAGCTGATAGTCATCCATCAGAACCAGACGGAGATATTCATGTCCGAACATGGTTCCGCCGGCTCGCAGAGTTCCCTCGTCTGTGGTCACTTCTGCCACAATCATCGTGGAGAAATCACCGGCCTTTTTCGAGGTCTCTTCGCTGATCGGAATCCCCCGCTCTTCCGCCAGCATGTTGGCGTTGACGATATTGATGCGATCGCCCAGAGCGGAAGACAGCAATCCGGAAGCAAAGGAAGAGGTCAACAGTCGTGTATGCTTGGTGGCCGCTTCACCCCGGTAATGAATCTCCGCACTGCGGATTCCTTCACCATGCGTCTGCTGAGCGAGCAGCAGACCGAGGCGGTAAGCCAGGTCGATATACTTTTTCATGCCACCCATTTCCGAAGCGGAAACAGGAGCCATGTTGACAGCGTGACGCACCTCGTTGCGGGTCAGGAAACCGGCAATGATTTCGCTGGCTTCAACCGCTACCAGTTCCTGAGCTTCATCGGTGGATGCTCCCAGGTGAGGAGTCGTCAGAACACCGGGCAGCATGGCCAGACGGGTATCTTTGGGAGGTTCCTGAGTGAACACATCCAGAGCTGCTCCGGCCACATGGCCACTTTCCACGGCAGCCGCCAGAGCGTCTTCATCGACAATCCCGCCACGGGCACAGTTGATGATCCGACACCCCTTGGGCATCTTGGCGATGCGATCCGCATTGATCATGTTGCGGGTTTCATCGGTCATGGTTGTGTGAACCGTGAGGAAATCACACTTGGGCAGCATCTCATCAATATCACGATACAGTTCGATCCCGAACTCATTGGCCCGATCGCTCGAAATGAACGGATCATATCCGACAATCTTCATCTCCAAGCCGAGAGCCCGTTGCACCACAGCCAGGCCAACACGGCCCAGTCCAACTACCCCGAGAGTCTTACCGGCCAGCTGGGTCCCGGTGAAAATCTTCTTTTCCCACTTCCCTTCCCGCATGCTGGCGGCAGCGGGGGCAATATTTCGGCTCAGGGCCATCATCATGGCAATGGTGTGCTCGGCGGTACTGATCGTGTTTCCGCCGGGAGTATTCATGACCACAATCCCCTGACGGGTTGCGGCTGCTTTGTCGATGTTATCTACCCCAACACCTGCCCGCACAATCGCCTTGAGCCGTTTCTGGCCTTCGAGCACTTCGGCGGTCAACTGCGTGCCACTCCGGATCACAATTCCGTCAGCTTCCTGCAGTTCTTCCCGCAGTTGTTCAACAGTCAGTTTAGGGTCGGTCTTGATGACCAGTTCGATTTCCGGATTCTCTTCGAGGACTTTCAGGCCAGCAGCAGAAAGATTGTCCGTAACCAGGACGCGGTGTAACACGAGATCTACTCCCTAATGTAACTGACTCATTAATTCAAAATATGCAGAATCGACTTTCGCAGGAAAGACCAACTCTGTCGATCAGGTCTGATGCCGGAAGCATGAGAAAGTCATCCCGGCCAGATATTTGATCTCACACACAAGACCGGACGACATTAATCGTCATCATCCGGCATGTCGTCCATATCATCTTCGTCCATATCGCCGTCATCAACATCGACATCCAGATCGAGTTCTTCATCTCCTTCCTGGGCTTCCATTTCCTCTGAAGACTCGACGACATCATCATCGTCCTCATCAGATGAATCCGACACGGGAACAACCGCAGCTCCGGAAACCAGCTCTTTCACCGGTTGCAGGAAGTATGTCCGCTTACCTTTGGACAGCAGAGACTCCAGCCTTTCCTCGGCTTCCTTCCGCTGATCGTACGGGAAGCGAGCCTCTTCCCGCAGTGTGGCTGTGTAAATCACCCAGACGAGCCTTTTTCGCTCCGGAGCGGATTCTTTCGTCCGTCGGGTCGTCCGCTTCTTGGTCGCTTTCTTCTTCTTTTTGGCAGCAGACTTCTTCGGGGCCGACTTCTCAGCGGCTTCCACCTGCTTCCTTAACTCAAGGCGACTGGCAGTCTTACGAGGCATTACAACTCTTTCTGATCATACCGATCATGGAATTGGGCGTTTTCCGGCTTTCAGGCAGCCGTTTTGACGCAACCTGTTGAAAATCAGAACTTTCCGTCAAAGTTGTTCTGAGGCATGAATCCTGAGTCTCGCACTGATCCCATTTCAGTCGATCACGGCCGAACCTGGGAACATCGCACGAGAATTGTCTTAACCTGTTAATTCAAAATAACTTGCAGCAAAACCAGCATTTAAACCGTGTTTTGGACGGACCGGTTGCCCGTGCTCTCTTATCATGCTGCAGCCGGGAGAATAGCTCGTTTATGTTGCAGATTCCACCGTGGCAGGCTGCCGGAAATGCCGTTTTTTGAACGAAATCCCCCACGTGTGCAGTACAGAACAACCGATGCAATAAATACAAGAGTCGTTTTCGATACATCCGTTACAGAAAATTCTGCCGAAATAATCAGAATAAATTGTCCAGACGGCCAAAAACGACCGATCAATAGAACAGCCAATTGCGCAGCAGTTCCGATTTCGGTTCACAACTGAACAGAATTGTCAGGCAAATGGCTCTCCGGACAGGATGTCCGGGGCCTGCGTCATCATAATTCAGGAGGAATTCCCTGGTGACGTCCTTTCACGATCGACATCCTGCCGAAGTGAAAAAAGCATCATTCCATTTCACTCCCACACCGACGTGGGACCTGATCCGTTCCATTCGGAACATCAGTTTGAGTACACGGAGGTAACATCCCAATGCCTATCAACCGCAAATGGATTCTGACGTTCGGGATCCTCGCACTTTCGCCCAGCGTGACCCAGGCAGGCCCTTTCGGCCTTCCCAGTCCGTTCCAGTCCAAGCAGGGAACTGCTGAAAAACCAGAACAGGCAGCGCCTTCCAATCAGCAGGTGGCAAATCAGATTGCCGCCGCTCTGACGGAAGCCCGCCTGACCGGACAGGACATCAGCATCGAATTCCAAAACGGTGTGGCAGTCCTGGAAGGCAAGATTCAGGATCAGTCACAGAAACAGAAGGCAACTGAAGTTGTCTCTCGACTGTCGACTGTCGCCAGGGTAGACAACCGTCTGGAACCAATGATTCCAGATGCCAGCCGGGCCATTCAGCAGACTGCTTTCGAGCAGCCAGTTGTCCCGACTGCACCAGTCAGCCAGGCTACGTTCCAGGCTCCTGCTCAGCCAACCGGAGTTTCTCCGATTCAGCAGGTGGCCGGAGTTCAGGCTCCGTCCAACAAAACTCAGAACCAGCAGGTTGCGAATCAGATTGCATACGCCCTGCGAGACAGTGGTGTCTCTGGTTATGACATCGAAATCAGCTTCAAGGATGGCGTGGCCACCCTGGGCGGATCTGTCAGCAATGAAGAACAGCGGCAGTATGTGCATGCTGTAGTCAGTCAGGTTCCGGAAGTTCGTTCCATCAACAACCAGCTGAGCACCAATGCTCCTCCAGCCGTTCAGACCGTGGCTTTCCAGCCGGGTGTGGATGGTGGAGAAGCTGTTCCGGGTGCAGGCGGCCCAGGCCTGGGAATTCCCATGCCCGGTCCAATGATGGCTCCCTCTCCAATGGGTCCTGGACCTGTCTACGGACATCCTGGTCCCGGTCCGGTCAATCCGGTCTACAACCAGCCGTATCTGCCAGATCATGCCTGGCCAACATACGCCGCCTATCCGAACTATGCCGGGGTGACGTATCCCAAACAGTATTCTGCCAGTGCCTTCCCTTACATTGGACCGTTCTACCCTTATCCTCAGGTTCCACTGGGATGGCGTAGCTCGACCCTCGAGTGGGATGACGGACAGTGGCAACTCAAGTTCAGCCCACGCACCGATCGCTGGTGGTGGTTCATGAACCCGAAAAACTGGGATTGATCGATCAGGTCCGGAAACAAAACTCAGCTGGCGAAGACTGGATTCAACCCATTCGCCAGCCCCGTCCGGGCCAGCTATCAAACTCGGTGTGAAGGCAGGATCAGCTGAGCAATCAGCAATTTGGAATGGTGCAGCACTTCTGGCATTTCGCCAGGAGTGCTTTTTTATTTGCCAAGGGAATTCTGACAGAACGGTTTACACGAGAACTGTTTCAGACGGCAGATTTGCATCAAGCCGACTATTTGGAATAACCGATTCAATCGATACGAAGCACACTCGGGCGGGAAACAATCCTGCTACGAACAGAGTTTCGGAATTCTGGCAGTCTCAGATTGCCGGTTTTGAACAACCTTTTCAAGTACAGTCGTAACGGAGCAGACGCACTTCGTGAGCAAACCTGCCAGGTCGCTCAAACATCTGAAGTTCTGCGTTGCTGGCCAGCAGCATGACCGGGGGGTCATCCTGACTGACATTTGGGTGCCAGGGAGTTCCAGGGGGATATTCATGCGACGTGTCATTCTGACGATCATGGCAGGGATGGCGTGTCTGCTGTCGCTCGACGCCGGCAGAGTCCGCGCTGAAGATGCGGCTCGAATCATCACCTCCCGGGACCGCTTTACCATCCCCTTCCGTTATGACCAGGAACTGCTGAGTCGTCTGCAGGCTCGTGAAGTGGTGCTGTTCGTCTCTGTTGATGAAGGCCGCAGCTGGAATGAAGCCGGCAAGCAGACGATCGATCGGCAGAACTTTCTGTTCGAGCCGACCGCCGATGGCGAATACTGGTTTTCTGTGGCCATCCGCGATGCCGAAAACCGTCTGCATCCCAACCCCAGACAAAGTCCTCCGGGGCTGAAGGTGGTCGTAGACCGCAAACTCCCGGAGCTGTCACTGCAGTTGATTCGTGAAGATGAGAACCGGGTCCGCCTGACCTGGAAGATCAAAGATCCTCACGCTGATGTCGATACCCTGCTTCTCGAATTCCGTAATCGTCCCGAAGACGACTGGAAAATGGTCTACATTGCCAAGGCACTCTCCGGCCAGACTTCCTGGAAAACGGAAAGCGATCAGCTGCCTGAGGTGCGGGGACAGGTATTTGATACCGCCGGAAACGTCGCCCAGAGTCAGGTCGCACTCGAACCAAAGGTTGCCGAGCCACTGCTGGTCGAAAAAGCTCCCCAGGTGGAAACCGTGACCGCCTACGAATCTTCGGTCATGAATCATCCGCCACTCACCAGTTCCGACATGCCTCTGATCATGCCCGGAAAGCCTGGTAAATCATCTGCCGCTCCCGTTCCCATCATTCAACCGGCACCTGTCCTGCAGGCCCCGGTGGTTCAGGAACAGGAAACGGCACCATTACCCGTTGTCAATGCTCCGGTGCTGGAATCACTTCCCAGCCTGCCAGCCGCAGAAGTACCACCACCCGCATTCGGCCCAACTCCTGGTGCCCCAACTCTGACAACACCTATTCCTGATGTGGGAATGTCTCC
>JAGQQT010000014.1 GCA_020426065.1 Planctomycetaceae bacterium
TCCGGCCACTGCACTTCGAGTACGCCGTGAATGCCGGGAAGCATGTCTTTATGGAAAAGCCGCTGGCCACCGATGCGTCGGGAGTCAGACGAGTGCTGGCAGCCGCAGAGGAAGCGAAAAAGAAGAATCTGAAAGTGGGCGTCGGACTGCAAAGGCATCATCAGGCTTCCTACCAGGAAGCGATTCGGCGCATTCACGATGGAGAATTGGGAGACCTGATTACACTCCGCTGTTACTGGAATTCCGGGCCGCCAGCGAAAACACCTGTGCCTCGCGAAAATATGACCGAGCTGGAGTATCAGATTCGCAACTGGTATTTCTTCGACTGGCTGAGTGGTGACCATATCTGCGAGCAGCATATTCACAATCTGGATATCTGTAACTGGATGATGCAGAGTCATCCGGTTGAGGCTCAGGGAATGGGAGGACGAGAGGTTCGTACCGGCAAGGAGTACGGCAACATCTTCGATCACCATGCAGTGGAATTCACTTATGCCGACGGCACGAAGATGTTCAGCCAGTGCCGCCAGATGCCCGGATGTGGTCGACAGGTGACCGAGCATGCTCACGGCTCGGATGCCATGGCGGATCTCGGAACCGAGTCCTGTAAAATCCTTAACCGGAAAAACGAAGTCCTCTGGCAGTCAGAACGGGTCAGACGCGGACAGGGTATCAATCCATACCAGGTGGAGCATGATGTCCTGTTCGAGGCGATTCGCAATGACAGATCTCACAATGAAGTGGAATACAGTGCCTACAGCACAATGACTGCCATTCTGGGACGGCTGGCAACCTATTCCGGCAAGACTGTGCTGTGGGACGAGGCGTTTCAATCGGACATCAGGCTCACAACAGATGCGGAAGAATGGTCGGCCCCCGCTCCGGTATTGCCCAGGGAAGATGGCTCCTATGCGGTGGCCGTTCCAGGGGCGATCAGAGTTTTGTAGGTGTGATGATGTCCTCTGGTTTCACAACAGAATGCACCTTGCTAGCGCCTTACGGCTCACATACTGAGACCATTTCCCGTTTCGAGATTCCTGTTCAAAGTTGTAGCAAGTGTGCCACTGCTGGCTGGCCCAGCAGTGATTTTTGAAGCTCACTACAGATGGAGAAATCGGTATGGCTCAAAGTAACTTCTCCCGGCGTGACTTTGTTAAAGCGACGACTTCGGCAGGCGTAGCGGCTTCGATGATGACCGCTGCTTCGCAGGCGCGAGCGGCCGGAGCCAGCGAACGTCTGCGAATTGGGGTCATTGGAGCGGGAAACCGGGGCTTCAATACCCTGACCAAAAAGCTGGTCGAGTTGAGAAAACTGGGCCGCAATCTTGATCTGGTTTCCGTGGCCGATGTCTATTCGGTGCATCGGGAACGGTTCGTTGACTATGTCAAAGAACAGACTGGTGTCACGCCCTCCGCTCATATTGACTATAGGGAACTGTTGCAGGAGCCGGAACTTGATGCAGTCGTGATCGCCACGCCCGATCACTGGCATGCGAAAATCACACTCGATGCCTTCGCTGCCGGAAAGCACGTCTACTGCGAAAAACCGATGACACACACGGTTGATGAAGGCCGACAGGTTGTTGACGCCTGGAAGTCGAGTGGAAAAGTGATGCAGGTTGGTGTGCAATCCTCCAGTTCTCCGGTCTGGGAGATGGCCCGGGAGCTGATTGATGCCGGAAAGCTTGGCAAGGTGCTGCAGTTCCAGACGGAATCCGCACGCAACAGTAGTGTGGGGATGTCACGGCACAACAAAATCACCAAAGAGATGACCCCCAAAACCGTCGACTTCCGCAGGTTCCTGGGTGTGGATGAGGGGTTTCATCCGGAGGTGCCTTTTGATCGGGAAATCTTCGGACAATGGAGATGCTACTGGGCTTTCGGTTACGGCATGTACTCAGATCTGTTCGTGCATCGCGTCACCGGAATGCTGAAGGCAACGGGGTTGAGAATGCCTGGCCGTGTAGTGGGGGGTGGTGGAATCTTCCTGGAGTATGATGATCGCGAAGTGACCGATGTCGCTTCGATCATCGCGGATTTCCACGAAGGTGTGCAGGGTCTGGTCAGCAGTACCATGGTGAGTGAGGAACGCAAGCTCGATCATATCATTCGCGGGCATCATGGCCTGCTGCTGTTCGACAAGTCCTGTTATCTGAATGGACCGAAAGCCTCGTTCCAGTATATTCCCGAACGTCCGCAGGTCACACTCGACAGTTCGCTCTCTGAGCAGAGTTATGAAACAGCGACAGAACTCGACTTTGTCCTCGAACATTGTGCCAACTGGATTCAGGCCATCGAAACCGGCAAGCCGGGAATCGTCAACAATGATCCGGAACTGGCCGCTGCCGCAGTCATGATGGTGAACCTGGCGGTTCGCAGCTATCGGGAAGGGAAAGTTTTCCATGTTGACCGACAGGGAAATGTAAGTGACGGGAACAGCAGCTGGGCAGACAACTGGGAAAAGATGTCCCGCGCGAAAGCAAAACCACTCCATGTGCCCGGCTGGCATGCCGGAGAAACTGGCAGTGTACTCCATCCACCCGAGTATCAGCAGCTGGCCGGTCCATGGGTTGATGGAAAACCACCGGGTACGACTTAACCGATCTTCCTTTTTGTGTAGGCGGTGGATACCAGCCAGTTTGTGACCGATGCTGCAATGAGGAGTTCGGAATGAGAAAGTGTTCAAGCTTCCTGTTGGCTTTGTTGAGTTCCTGCTGCTTTCTGCTGGCTGGTTCCGCAAGTCAGATTGTCTCTGCGGAATCCCTGGATAACGCACCGAATGGCTGGACAACCGACTCACCACGCGATGAGGTCAAGCCACGTTTCTATTATCTTCCGACTGGTGGTCCCCAGGGGGCGGGAAGTTTTGTGATCGCCTCCAACTCCAGTGAAGGAATGATCGGGAAATGGTTGAAGACTTTCCCTGTTCAGGGTGGAAATCATTACCAGTTCCAGGTGCAGAGGAAGTTTGTCGGAACGGATCCTGCCCGTCGAGCGGGAGTGGCCCGGATTCTCTGGCGGGGTGCTGACAACAAACCTGTGCTGCATGATGAGCCTTCCTATGCCTCCTATAACAGTGGCCAACGCCCGAGAGCAGAACCGGAATACCCGGCAGATGGCAACACCGATGCTCATGGATGGACGACACTCAGTGGAATTTACCAGGTTCCAAAAGATGCGACGCAGGCGGTCATCGAGCTGGAGTTTCGCTGGGCAAAAGAGGCCCGACTGGAATGGTCAGCGGTTCGGCTCGAAGAAGTATCCGCTCCAGAGCCCCGCGTTGTTCGGCTGGCCACGGTTCACTTTGTCCCTCGCAACACAAAGTCTCCCGAGGAACGTCGGGAGGCGTTTATTCCCCTGATTGAGGAAGCCGCCCGGCAACGGGCGGATCTGGTGACGCTGCCGGAAGTCGTGACGTATGGTCAGGGTTCAACTTACGAAAGTGTTGCCGAACCGGTCCCCGGCCCCTCGACAGAATTTTTCGGTGCCCTGGCGAAGAAACACAACATGTATCTGGTTCCGGGTCTGGTGGAGCGTGACGGGACACTGATTTATAATGTGGCCGTCCTCATCGGACCAGATGGAAAGCTTGTCGGCAAGTATCGCAAAGTCTGTCTGCCCCGAGGCGAAATCGAAGGGGGTATTACTCCGGGAAATGATTATCCGGTCTTCGAGACCCGCTTTGGCAAAGTCGGCATGATGGTCTGCTATGACGGTTTCTTTCCAGAAGTCGCCCGGGAATTAAGTAACCGGGGAGCAGAGGTGATTGCCTGGCCGGTGATGGGATGCAATCCGCTGCTTGGTGCCGCTCGCGCCTGTGAAAACCATGTGTATGTTATCAGCAGCACACATACCGATGTGGAGCGGGACTGGATGATCTCAGCCATCTTTGGACAGGATGGCCGCCCGCTCGCGCAGGCCCGTGAATGGGGCACGGTTGCGGTAACCGAAGTCGATCTCAACAAACGGCTCCACTGGCCCAGCCTCGGCGATTTTAAAGCGGAAATCCCCCGTCACCGACCAGCCGAAAATACCGATTCAAAATCCCACTCACTCTACATGATTCCAGACGCCGCACCCGAGAAAAGTAATCCCTCCTCTCCGCAGCGGACCAGGGTGGATCTCGAGCGGGAAGGGTTTCAGCCTCTGTTCGAGGGAAAATCTCTGGCAGCCTGGGATCTGCAACCATGGCATGCAGGTCATTGGAGCATTCAGGATGGCGTGATTGATTATGATGGCAAGGCAAGCCACAGCGGAAAGCAGCGGGGAGACCTGTGGACGAAAGAATCCTTCGGAGATTTTCAGCTCTATGTAGAATGGCGTTTGTCCGCGACTCCGGAAATGAAGCCACATCCGATCGTGCTTTATAATGGCGACTTCCTGATGGAAGAAGAGATCCCCAAGCAACGCGTCACCCGGATGCGACTGGATGCCGGTGACAGTGGTTTGTATTTCCGGGGGGATATCAAATGTCAGGCCAACATCTGGAGCCAGGAACTCGGCTCCGGTGAAATCAACGGTTATCGCACCAACAAAGCGATGCCCCCGGAAACCCGTCGAGCCTGTATTCCAATTCGCAAGGCGGACAAACCGTTCGGTGAATGGAACGCATTTCTGATCACCATCGTGGGAAATCAGATGTCGGTGGAGTTGAACGGCCAGGAAGTCATCCACCAGGCTCCACTGCCGGGCCTGCCCGAGAGCGGTCCGATCGCCCTGCAGCACCACGGAGATCCCGTGCAGTTTCGGCAGATCTGGGTCCGAAAGATCAACTAATGGTGAGTCCCTCGTAAAGGGCTCTGCAATATCGAGTGCCACCAGAATTTCTGGAAGGGGTAGCCGGAGGACGCATCATGAAACTGGATACGAATGAAGCTTCACCAGACATCTCACGCCGACATCTGCTGGGGATGGCCGCGGTTGCAGCGGGATCATCTGTTCTTGGAATGCCAAGCCTGTGCTCTGCTGCTGAGAAACCGGTCGATAGAAGGATCAAAAAGGCCGTCAAGTTTCAGATGATCAAGGAAGATCTGTCTGTTCTGGACAAGTTCAAGCTGCTGGCGGATCTCGGTTTTGATGGAACGGAAATCCATGTTACGACAAAAGTCGATCGGGACGAAGTGAGAAGAGCGATCGAGTCAACCGGAGTGGTTGTGCACGGATTCCTGAATAGCAGTAATCCTGACTTGAAACATGCGATTGACAGTGCCAGATTTTACAGTGGAACAAGTGTGCTGGTTGTGGCTGGCCGAGTTGATGCCGAGCATCCTTATGATCAGGTTTATCGTGAACAGCAGGATCGCATCAAAGCTGCGTTGCCCTACGCGGAAGAGCAGGGGATTCAGTTACTGATTGAGAATGTCTGGAACAACTTTCTGCTCAGTCCGCTGGAGATGGCCCGCTTCATTGACGAACTGGACAGCCCGGCAGTGGGTGCGTATTTCGATGTGGGGAATGTCGTTCGGTTTGCCTGGCCTGAGCAGTGGATTCGCATCCTTGGAAAGCGGATCGTCAAGCTCGATATCAAAGAGTACAGCCGTAAAAAACAGTACAGCGAAGGCCTGCGTAAAGGATTTGACGTCGAGATCGGTGAAGGGGACTGCGACTGGCCAGCGGTCCGTCAGGCATTAACAGACATCGGCTACACGTCCGGTTGGGCAACGGCGGAGGTTCCCGGAGGTGATCGGGAGCGGCTGGCTGAGATCGCCGCACGTATGGATCAGGTTCTAGGTCGTGTTGATTAATTCCATTTCGTCTGCGATTGTAGATTTTAGCGAGCTTCTGCGTCGTGAAATCTCACCCAAACTCCACAATCTCGATAATAAAGCGAATTCATCAACGCGACCTGGCCCTGCTTGGGGCCAGCAGTTAACTCACGCTCCTCTATCATAGCTGGTATTGAATCATCAAGAGTCAGAGTCTCGCACAAACAGGAATGCAGGAACGATGAGGGATTTCTCAATTTGGCATCATGTCTTTGCGAATGTTCTGGTTGCGATGCTGGCAATCTCTCCTGCGCTGGCAGTTTCCAGCGGGCATCCCAACATCATTTACATCCTGGCGGATGACCTCGGGTTTGGAGATGTGAGCTGCAATAATCCCGTCTCAAAAATCCAGACGCCTCAAATTGATCGCCTTGCTGAAGGAGGGATGCGATTTACAGATGCTCATACTCCGTCGGCGGTCTGCACTCCAACTCGCTACGGAATTTTGACCGGCCGATATTGCTGGCGGACCCGGTTGAAATATCGAGTGCTCGATGGATTTGATCCTCCCTTGATCGAAGAGGATCGGCTGACAGTTGCCAGTTTGCTCAAGCAGAACGGATACAACACCGCCTGCATCGGCAAATGGCACCTTGGCATGCAATGGACAGGCATAGACGGACAACCCATCCCCGCCGTGCCTCTCGAACGTCGCTCGCCTCCGCGTCCCGGTCGAGATGTCGATTACCGGATTCCCGTTTCCGGGGGCCCGACTGCGGTCGGTTTCGACTGGTACCATGGAATCTCGGCTTCACTCAATATGTCCCCGTTCTGCTACATCGAAGATGATCGACCTGTCATCATCCCCACGCTCGACTCTCCTCCGATTCGGACAGATTTTGTTGTGGTCGACGACGGATTGAGATCACCTGATTTCACGATCACGGGCGTGATGCCCACCCTGACTGGCCAGGCGGTCCGATACATTGAACGTCAAGCGAGCGAGAGTCCTGACTGTCCATTCTTTTTGTACTTTCCTCTGACCGCTCCCCATCTGCCGGTTGTTCCCAACGAAGAATTCCGGGGTAAGAGTGAGGCCGGCCATTATGGTGATTTTGTCCTCGAAGTGGATGCGACTGTGGGAGCGATTCTGGATGCACTGGATCGTGCGGGAATTGCCGAGGAGACGCTGGTTATCTTCACTTCCGATAATGGCGGGCTGTACCACTGGTGGGAACCGCAGGAAGCCGATGACCTTAAGCATTATCGGGTCAGTCAGCGCGGCCAGTACGTCAAGGATCGCGGCCACCAGGGAAACGCTCACTTGCGGGGCACCAAGGCAGACATCTGGGATGGGGGACATCGAGTGCCTTTCGTGGCACGCTGGCCACAAAAGATCCCTGCCGGAACCGAAAATCCTGCACTCATCGAACTGACAGATCTGATCGCAACCTGCGCTGCGATTGTCGGCCAGGAGTTGCCTGAAAAGGCGGGCGAAGACAGCCACAATATTCTGCCCGCCCTGCTCGATGCCACGGGCAGCACCCAGGTGCGTGAATACGCCGTGCACCATTCCCTGTGGGGCGTCTTTTCGCTTCGACAGGGGCCCTGGAAACTGATACCTCATCGAGGTTCGGGAGGCTTCACCGCTCCGCGCGACATTCAACCTGCTCAGGGTGAACCAGCAGGGCAACTCTACAATCTCGCCGAGGATCCTTCCGAAACCAGGAACCTCTGGAATGAGAACCCTGAAATCGTTCGAAAACTTTCAGAGCGTCTGGAGCAAATCAGGCAGACAGATTCATGACGGCCAAGAACAGGTGCTGGCTCCGGGATGGATCTGTTTGGGTAATTTTTAATTTAAAGGCTTGATGATGCGTTTCAGTCAGACAGGCACTCCTGTAGTGAGATCGATGTTGTTCCTCTGGTTAGGGTTATGGTGTCTTGCTGTGGCCAGGACCTGTGAAGCAGCGCCACTGCGTAACGTGCTGCTGCTGATTTCTGACAATCAGAACCAGGAAGATTGCGGCTGCTATGGCAACCCTGTTGTGCAGACGCCAAACATCGATCAGCTGGCACATGAGGGAGTCCGTTTCTCACACGCTTTTGCCACCACTGCATCCTGTGGACCGAGCAGGGCCGTCATTTACACGGGTCTGCACACCCACGCCAACGGACAGTATGGGCACGGACATGGGTATCACACATTCCGACTGATGCCCCAGGTCAGGACCATCTTTCAAATGCTCAGTGATGCCGGTTACCGCACGGCTCTGCTAGGAAAGCAGCATACCACTCCACCAGAATCCTACCCGTTCACGTTCAACCCGCGGGTGAATGGAAGGGATGTGCTGGGTCTGGCGAAAGCAGGAGCGGAGTTCATCAATCAGTCTCAAGAGCAGCCGTTCTTTCTCGTTGTTGGATATAACGACCCGCATCCAACGACCATCGAGCGACCAGGCTGGGGAATCAGGCGGGATGATCCAGGCATCACTCCGGTGGAGTACAATCCGCAGGAGGTCATTGTCCCCGGATACCTTCCGGATCGTCCCGAAGTGCGTGAAGGATTGGCCGGTTATTATCAGGAAATCACCCGGATGGATACGGGGGTGGGAGCGATTCTCAAAGAACTGGAACAGTCGGGGAAAGCAGATGAGACCCTGGTCATTTTCACCAGCGATCATGGCTCTTCCGAGCCGGGAGCGATGGCCAATCATTACGAACCTGGTGTTCGCGTGCCATTTATTGTGCGGCAGCCTCAAGGCAAGCAGCATGGTATGGTCAACAATGCGATGCTCACTTTCACCGATATCGTGCCGACGATTCTCGACTGGACCGGCGTCTCCGGGCCAGCCTATCCGCTGCATGGCCGCAGCCTGCTCCCCATTCTGGACGAACAACAGCCGCAAGGCTGGGGCGAAGTCTGTCTGAGTCACGTCTATCACGAAGTCACGATGCCGTACTGCATGCGGACAATTCGCACGCGGACTCACAAGCTCATCTGGAATATCAACTGGCGCAACGAATACCCACTCCCGATCGACACACTCAACCGGGCCACCTGGCAGGAAACACTTCGACGAGGTGAGCCCCTGATTGGAAAGCGGACCGTCAAGAAATTTTTGTATCGGGATGAGATCGAGTTGTACGATCTGGGTGCCGACCCGGATGAAATCATCAATCTGGCAGATCAACCGGAGTATGCAGACCTCAAGCGGGAACTCTCGCAGAAACTCCTGGATATGCTCCGGCAGACGAACGATCCCTGGCTGCTGCGTCACGACCTGCCCGGTGTGGGGGAAGACACACCTTCACCAGCCTTTCTGCATCGCCGCATCCTCAACGATGAAGCGGAGTATGTTTCCCTGTTCAATGGCAGGAATCTCGATGGCTGGCAACTTCGTCGTGCTGATCGAAAAGGCTATTCCGTCGAAAAAGGCCTGCTGGTCTGCCCGGCCGATGGTGGCGGATTTCTGTTTACAGAGCAGGAGTACGCAGACTTCAGCTTGCGGTTTGACTTCCGCCTGAGCGAAGGAGCGAATAATGGGGTGGGGATACGTTGCCCGTTAGTCGATCAGCGTCCGGCTTATGAAGGGACCGAGATCCAGATACTCGATAACACCGGCTCAATTCATCAACTGAAACCAGCGCAATACCACGGTTCGATTTATGATGTAGTTCCAGCCAGACAAGGTGCCCTCAAGCCGGCAGGTCAATGGAATCAGGAGGAAATCATTTGCCGTGGCAATCATATTACTGTCATCGTCAACGATATGGTTGTGTTGAATACAAATCTCAATGAGATTTTGGATGCCGAAGTGCTGAAAAAACATCCCGGGCTGACACGCCCCTCAGGTCACATCGGATTCCTGGGCCACAACAGTTACGCGGAATTCCGGAACATTCGAATCAGAGAATTCGGCGAACAACCGGAATGACATTTTCCGATGGAACATGCCGATGAGCGGATGAACTCAACCCGAATCTGCTCAGTGGGAAGTCTCCAAAGAAAAAGACCCGACCAGAAATCTGGACGGGTCTTTTGAGAACGAACCTTGAGTTGTTATTAGCGGCGATATTCGAGTCGGCATCCGACCTGGTAATCGGCGGAGCGATCCAGGCTGTCAACCAGCGGCAGATTGATGGCAACGGCTCCGCTGAAATGGCGGTAGCTCACAAACTGGATCCCGGTTCCCATTACCAGTTCATCGAAATCCCGCTGTTCGACACCTGGGATGAAGTTATAAGTATCATCCCGGGAGCTGATGGGGGTGCTGTAGTGCAGTTCCACAAAAGGAGCCACTCCGCCTCCAGTGCAATTGTTTTTGAAGAGCCAGTAACCAACCTGAAGATCCAGGTCCAGCACCTGCTGTTCGCGATGACGTCCGATGGGGACACCGACAAATCGGACAGGTGATCCTGTTGCGTCAATTGCCACAGCTGCGAAAGTCTGCACAAACAGACGATCACGATCATAAAGCCCGGCCATGAAGGGAGTGATTTGAATGGATTCATTATCCACTACAACGCTGCCGGTGATCAGGTCAGAATTGGTCGGGTAGCCGGCCAGAACTCCCATGGAGAAATCGAAGTTGCATCCATCATACAGCAGATACTTGTAGGTGATATCAACACTGCCCAGTTCAACATCAGAGTTCGTTGTATCGGCAGGAGCAATGCTGGTGGATTGTGTTGCGGCGAAAGGAACGCGAACCATAATTGAGCTTCGACCGCTTTTGG
Source organism: Planctomycetaceae bacterium (assembly GCA_020426065.1). Taxonomy (GTDB): domain Bacteria; phylum Planctomycetota; class Planctomycetia; order Planctomycetales; family Planctomycetaceae; genus Rubinisphaera. The sequence goes on from JAGQQT010000014.1 coordinate 10,445, forward strand.
AGGCTTTTTCAAAGCCAATCATCATCCGGTCGACATCCATGTCAAAGCCATACTGAACATTGTCGTAGTAATCATAGTTGAAGAATATACGGTCCGTCGGGCGGGCACTGTTCCATTCAGAGACCTTGGTTCGTCCCACTGAACCACCAAACGCGGATCCTGCCAGTCCAGGTTGATTCAACCCTCCGTTGTACAGGAAACTGGAGCGAAAATCGGCATTGCCGAACATCATGGGTGTCAATTCGCAGCAGGGATTGCAGCAGACCTGTGGGCAACAGGGCTGCTGGCAGCAATCCATGGTGTAGTCATATTCACAATTGGTCTGCGGATAGTTGTACTGGGGTTGAGGATAGCTGTATTGCTGCTGAGGATAACCGTATTGAGGCTGTACCTGGTTTTGAACGTACTGCTGGGGGTACTGACCGTACGCCTGCTGTTGGGGCACGTAGGGTTGTGGATAATTACCGGAAACCTGAACGTTCGGGTTTTGGAAAACCTGGTTGACGTTTCCGTATTGAGCGGCATGCAGGCCGCCACTGTATCGATAGTAGCCGGTCTCGTAGGCCTGGGAGGTACTTGCAATCAGGGCGATGGCAGTTCCCATAACCGAGAGCAGGAGTCGTGTCTTCATGATTGATTTCCAGTACTCGAGCGAGGCATTGAGAATGAGCAGCGTTGAATATGGATCCGCAGAATCCTTTATCCAGTTCGACGCGATTCTGGATTTGGCAATTTATTTTTGCCGTCTCATCACCTCTTTTGAACTTTCTACATCCAGTCACACCGTTGATGAGGAGGCCAAGCATTGTTCACGATTCAACAGCTATTCTGAACAGAATGAAACATCTCACTGTTCGGATTGTGCCGACACTGCCAGACATGCAATCTGTGAGTGTCACAAGTACCGGTTATGCTATTTATCGGACTGGTTGCAGCCTCGCAAGGCGCTGTCGACTCCGGTATGCTGAATCGATTTCGAGTTACTCTCCCTCATCGGTGAGGGTGAATAACTTAGCTCGGTTCAGGTGCTCTCTTCAGACCGCAAATGGTTCTGAAAGAACCTGTCCATCAGCCCGGAAAGACCAGCCAATGTGTCATCGATACCATCTCAACGCTCAGCCTGGTGAGATTGCTGCCAGGTTCGATGTGATGCTTGATGAATTTATTGAATCTCTGGTTTCGACGTTCTATCCGCTTTCACTCGGACCGGTTATTCGGCTCGATGACTCGGGGGAGCGGGAACTCACAGTCATGGAATGGGGGCTGCTGCCTGCCTGGTGGAAGCCTTCACCCAAGATGAAATCCCGCAAATCCTTTCAGAGAAAGTGCTTCAACGCCCGCTGCGAAACCGCTTATGAGAAACCAACATTCCGGGCGGCTTATCGCTATCGACACTGCCTGGTTCCCGTTTCCCGCTTTGATGAAAAAGAGGCCTGGTTCGGATTCAGGGAACTGCCGCTGTTCGCCTTCGCGGGCTTATGGGAACACTGGGAGCGTGAAGGAGAAGTCGTGGAATCCTATACGTTTCTCACGACCGAACCACATCCGGCAGTGAAAGCAGTCGGACATCCCAGAATGCCTGTGGTGCTGACCAGTCCGGAAGAACAACAACGCTGGCTTTCACCCGACTTTGTCGATCCGGGTGATCTGTTTCTCCCGCTTCGACCCGAAACTGCGGAGCTGTGCCGTCTGGATGAATCGCAGATTTCAGCCTGAAACCGTTACTTGTAGGGCATCAGGATTTCTTCCGGCACAATCGTGGTGCCAAAGCTGGTCTGTTCTTCGATGACCCTTGCTCCCAGAGCAGTCACGGCCCGGAAGAATTTTCCATCTGGCCGTTTGCCGGTCGTCCTCTGTTCGAGCTGACGGGCAATCACATCGGCTGCTTCCACGTATAGATCATTCTCGCTCCGGCCCGCATACAGACAGGTGACCAGTTTGATCACTTCCGACTGAATCTTCAGCGAGATTTCAGCCATCGCACATTGACGGTCTGCCAGCGCGAGTTGAAACTTCTGCATCAGCTGATCCACTTCCAGGCGGGCCCGCTGTAACTGTTGAGCAGCGTGTCCGGCATGAGCAGCCAGCATATCAGGAAGATTTTCAAAATCTGGTGTCTTGTGCCAGGAGACCGATTCGGAAACGCGCCATTTCACGTAAGGAACGGCCGCCTGGCGGAGTGCCAGCATGTGGGATGGATTGAGCGGATTTGGCTTTTTGATACCCGCTTCCTGCAATGCCTTTCCAATAGGCTCGTAGTAAGTCTTGCCATGCTGTTTGATCAGGGACTTCAGAAACGCCATCCCCAGCATTTCTCCTTCCCCTTCATAAATGCAGGGAGCAAGAAACTCATGCACGTTGTCGCCAAACAGATGCCCATGTAGAAAAGAACGACCGCCGTGGGTTTTCATGAACAGTTCGATCGCGGTCTCTTTCTGCACTTCACTGCCGAATATCTTGGCGATGATGCACTCCATCTCTCCGCGATAGCCCTGGTCCAGTAAACCGCCGCACCATTCCACCATCGCATCACACGCCACAATCGAAGCGGCCATCAATCCAATTCGTCGCCGGACCAGTTCACGCTCTTCAATCGGCAGGCCATACGTCTCACGATATTTCGCCCAGGGCAATGTGTTGGCCAGCATCAGCCGGATTGTTCCGGCCGCAGTGGCGCACAGGGCAACTCGGCCACGGTTCAAACCGTGATAGGCAATCGTCAGGCCATCTCCTCCCTCGATCTGCAGCAGGTTTTCACGAGGCACCGGAAAGTCTTTGAACCTCAGGCCGTTGTTGTAGGAATGCTTGAGAGCGTACAGACCATAATCCACCAGCTGAAACTGGTCTGACTCTTCTTCCGGCAACTCGACAATCAGAACGGCAGGCTTGTCCTCAATCCGACAAACCAGTCCGATTACCCGACCTGGAATCGCATTGGTGATAAACAGCTTTTCTCCATTCACCACGTAATGATCCCCGTTGAGGACCGCTGTCGTTTTCAGAGCCGTCAGATCAGAGCCCGCCCCCGGTTCTGTCAGGGCAAAAGCGGAAAGCCGTTTTCCCGAAGCCAGATCGGGCAGGAAACGACGCTTCTGATCGGGTGTGCCGAAGGTCATCAGCGGGTCTACCGCTCCAATGCAGCCATGCACTGAACCCAACCCCGCAACAGTGGGGTTGATGGTGGCCATCCGGGTGAGGAAGCGGGAAAACAGCTGGAACGGAATTTCGCTGCCACCATGTTCCTTGTCGACCAGCAATCCCCAGTATCCGGCGTCTCCCAGATCTTTCAGCAGAGCAGGGGTGACTTTCCCCCGTTCATCATAGTGCGTGCCCGCAGCCTGATGGTCCCGCACCACCTGCAGGCATTTTTCAAATTTCGCTTCGACAGCGGCATCTGCCTCCACCGGAGTAGAGCGAAACGTGTCGGTGGGAAAGTCCCGATCCCAGACCGCTCGATGCACCGGGCTCTGCTGCGTTTGATACTCACGGGCAAACAGCAGTTCCAGTTCATCATCCGCCCGGTCGATCGTCCCGGTCCGCTGCGCTTCTTCCACTGATTTTCCGCTCAGGAGCAAAGCAGATTCGACAAAGGTCTTCTCCACTTCTCCCGCCACGTTGTGTTCATCTGCAGAAGTATTCTCTGTGGTCGACATCGCACCATCTCCTCACATGCTGGGAGCAGCAATACATCAAACTACACCGATCTATTATAGCGAACCGTTGCTGCCAGAGAATACGTAAGTTTTCAGCCTCGGGATCAAACTGTTTTTTCATTCCTCATTTCCCCAATCAGATCAACTGGACATTTGGAGTTCTGTGCTCCCGCGCGTTAGGATAAGTGGTCACTGATGCCACCCCAGTTGTCCCGAAGCGGTTTGCCTTTAAGACCTCACCAACTATGCCCTCCACGAAGCTTCAACAAACCTGGCACCCGCAGTGGTTATTCCTCCTGATGATGACTGGTTTGTTCCTATCGGATGATAGATCACTCGTTCTGGCAGAAGAGCAGAGCCCGACCCGAGAACAACTCGAGTTCTTCGAAAAACAGGTCCGTCCACTCCTGGCGGAACATTGTTATGAATGTCATTCCCGTCAGTCGAAATCCCTCAAAGCAGGTCTGGCGGTCGATTCCCGTCAGGGTTTGCTTACCGGAGGAGATTCCGGTCCGGCCATTGAACTGGGCAATCACGAATCCAGTCTGCTGCTGGAATCTGTCCGTTACGAATCCTTTGAAATGCCTCCTAAAGGAAAACTGCCCGAGGAACAGATTCAAATTCTGGAACGCTGGATTGCTCAGGGGGCACCCTGGCCGGCTGAATCAGAAACAAAACCAGCCGAGGAACGTCCCCGCTTTGATCTGGAAGCCCGCAGAAAGGAGCAGTGGGCGTGGCAGCCTATTCAGAACCCGCCTCTGCCAGAGGTACAACACTCCGACTGGCCTCGCCAGCCGCTGGATCATTTCATCCTGGCTCGGCTCGAAGCAGCCCGGCTGGCTCCAGCAGTTGATGCCGATCGGCTGGTTCTGCTGCGCAGACTCTCGCTGGATCTGACCGGTCTGCCTCCCGGTCAGGAACAGATGGAGGCGTACCTTGCTGACGATTCTGCTGAGGCACTCGAACGGGTGGTTGATGAATTGCTGGCTTCGCCCCATTATGGCGAACGCTGGGGGCGTCACTGGCTGGATCTGGTCCGCTATGCCGAATCCCGTGGCCATCAGTTTGATAACGATACCCCCAATGCCTGGCAGTATCGGGACTATATTATTCGGGCATTGAATGCAGATGTGAGCTACGATCAGCTGGTGCGGGAACATCTGGCGGGCGACCTGCTTCCTCAACCCCGGTTGAATCCGGAAACCGGATTCAATGAATCGATTCTCGGCAGCGGTTTCTGGTACCTGGGAGACTGGCTGCGGGCTCCGGTGGATATCCGGAAGGATGAAACCGACCGCTTCGACAACATGATCGATGTCATGTCAAAAACGTTTCTCGGCGTGACGGTCTCCTGTGCCCGCTGCCACGATCACAAGTACGATCCCATATCCATGGCGGACTACTATGCTCTCAGTGGATTTCTGCAGAGCAGTGATTATCGCCAGGTCCCCTTCGAGTCTCTCGAACAGAATCGGAAAGTCGCCGCACAGTTGGCCGAACTGGAAGAGCAGTACCGGGTCAGACTGCAGGACTTGCTCTCTCAAGCCGGTTTGCAGCCACCAGAAGTTTCGGAAGCCAGTTCCGACCACGAGGCGGTGGTGGTGGACTATGGCCGTTTGCCTCTGGAAGACTACCTGCAGGACGGTGTGATTTTTGGTCAACAGCCGGTGCGTGCCGGGCAATTTTGCTGGAACCAGAAAGGGGAACTGGAAGTTGCCGGGGAGGCTGCCGCTCGGAATGATCCGTTCTGGCACGGAATCCGTTCGATTACTCTGGGTGAAGTTCGCAATCAGTCCCGACTCGACAAGCTCCCCTCGAGCGGGCGGACTCTGAAAACGCCATCCTTTGAACTCAAGAGTGGAAATCTGGCCTGCCTGGTAAAAGGGCGGGGGGATGTTTTTGCCTGCGTGGATTCCTATCGACTGATCTTTGGCCCGCTGCATGGCGAGACGCTCGTTACCGTCAAGGCGGCCACCAGCTGGACCCGACTGAAACTGGATCGCTATGTCGGGCATCAGATCCATCTGGAATTTGTCCCGGCGGAGGATTCACAACTTTCCGTTGAACTGGTCGTGCAGGGATTAAAAACGGAAGAACTGAATTCACTGGAGCAGCAGCGACAACAGCGTTCTGCCTCACTGCAGCAGTACTCCACCAGAGTAGAAGGTCTCCTGCAGGGGAGCGTGCCACCCGGAGTGGATCCACAAACTGTGGAGTCGATTCGGAATCTCGTTCGGGCCTGGAAAGAAGAGCGTGAGTCTTTGCGGGAACAGATCGTCCTGACCTCTCACGTCGCTCCCGCAATGATGGAAGGGACCGGGGAAGATGATCATGTTCTGATTCGGGGAAACTCTTCTAATCCCGGGCCGATCGAAAAACGGCATTTCCTGACGGCCATCAAAACGGCCCAGCCAATGGAAATTTCTACGGGAAGTGGCCGACTGCAACTGGCTGAGGCAATTCTGGACCCCGCCAATCCGCTCACTTCACGTGTGATGGCGAATCGGATCTGGCATCACTTACTGGGACGGGGCATTGTGCCGACAGTTGATGACTTTGGCTTTCTGGGGGAACGCCCCACTCATCCTGAACTGCTCGATCATCTGGCGATCCGTTTCCAGGAACAGGGCTTCAGCATCAAAAAGATGATCAGGGAAATCGTACTTTCACGCTCCTACCAGATGGCAAGCATGGCCGATCCGCAGGCGAAAGAACAGGATCCCAAAAATCTGTTGTGGCATCATCGACCGATGAAGCGGTTGCAGGGAGAAGCGATTCGGGATTCTCTGCTGACACTTTCTGGTCGCCTGGATCGGACTCAGTTTGGGCCTCCCGTTCCCATTCATTTAACGGATTTTATGGATGGACGCGGTCGGCCGGCAAAGAGTGGCCCGCTCGATGGGGCAGGGCGAAGATCGATTTATATTTCGGTGCGTCGGAACTTTTTGTCTCCGTTCATGCAGGCATTCGATACGCCGGTTCCGTTCAGCACTATGGGAAGACGGAATGTTTCGAACGTGCCCGCTCAGGCATTGATTCTGATGAACGACCCCTTCGTGCAGGAGCAGGCGAAAGGCTGGGCAACTCGGGCCTTGGACCTGAACGAAGATCCGGCGGAGAGGATCCGCTGGCTCTATCGATCAGCCCTCGTTCGTGATCCAACCGAACAGGAACTGGCTGTCGCCCTGGAGTTTGTGGAAGAATCGTCTCCGGAACGCTGGGCGGATCTGGCTCACATTTTGATCAACACCAAAGAGTTCATCTTCCTGAGGTAATCGATGTCTGTTCGTCGTGCACATTTTCATCTGCCAGGTTTTTCTCGTCGGGAGATGCTGCTGCGCAGCGCGAATGGGTTTGGTGCACTGGCGTTGACCGCCTTGTCTCAGAATCGTCTGTTTGGAGATTCATCCGCTCAGCCCGTATCGCAGGCTGGTCATGGGCCACATCACCTTGCCCGAGCCCGCAATGTCATTTTTCTCTACATGGATGGTGGCCCTTCCCAGATCGACACTTTTGATCCCAAGTCAATACTCCGGGAATACAACGGACGCAGTCCGGGTGACCTGTTCAAGGTTGAGCCAACCCAGTTCAACAATATCGGCAAAGTGCTGGGGAGCCTGTGGGACTTCAAGCAATATGGTGAGTCCGGCATTCCGGTCAGCGATCTGTTTCCACAGATTGCCACGTGCGTGGATGATCTGGCCGTAGTCCGCTCACTCACTTCCGAATTTCCTGAGCATGCGTTTGCCAACTATTTTCTGCATACCGGACTGGGACTGCAGGGTCGCCCCAGCATGGGAGCCTGGATCAATTACGGTCTGGGAAGTGAATGTGAGAACCTCCCTGGGTTTGTCGTGCTGAATGGCGGGCTGATTCCTCCCGGCGGGATGGACTGTTTTGGTAGTGGATTTCTTCCCGCCAGTTTTCAGGGTTCGCTGTTCAAGCCGGCAGGAACTGGAGTGGCCAACATCCAGCGCAGGGAACCAACCGAACTCCGGCAGCAGGAAAAGCTGGCCATGGTTCGTCGACTCGATACTCTGGCAGCGGGGCAGTTCGGCAAAACGGATGCGATTGAATCGGCCATTCGCAATCATGAACTCGCTTTTCAGATGCAGATGGCCGTGCCGGATGTGATGTCCCTGGAGAATGAACCGCGATATCTCAAGCAGATGTATGGTCTGGAAGCGGAATACCAGCCCACAAAAATCTACGCCGCTCAATGTCTGATTGCCCGCAGAATGATTGAACGTGGAGTGCGGTTTATCGAATTGACCTGCCCAAACGTGGGATCGGATCGCTGGGATCAGCATTCCAATCTGAAAGCCGGACACGAAGACAATGCCCGAGCCGTCGATCAGCCGATCGCTGCTCTGCTGAAGGATCTGAAGCAGCGCGGTTTGCTGGATGAGACACTGGTCGTCTGGGCGGGAGAGTTTGGACGGACT
>JAGQQT010000150.1 GCA_020426065.1 Planctomycetaceae bacterium
CAGGAAGACACACTGGTCGATGGGCTGCGGATCACAATCGGAACAGACGAGCAGATCGATTGCCTGCTCTCTGCTCTGAAGGAAATCGTCTGAATTTCCTTAATGCATTGAGCGGGTGGCCCGGAAGAATTCCGGGCGGCGCAGCCGTTGCAGGCAGTGGTACAGTCTTACAATCCACCATTTTCTGGGGTATTTGTAATGGGCTTTCTTTGTGTTCTGGCAATCATAGTCATCTGAACGATTACTCTCGGCCTTTGACGGACTCAGTCCGCCCGGAGTTCCTCCGGGCCACCCTGGTGGAATGAATTCGTTGAACAGAATGAGACAAGCTCTGGAGTTAAACGAGATCTTCAGTAGGACAAGGTTCCGTGTGTCCCCTCTCCTCCGCAAGCCGATCTCATTTGCTCTTTAACTGTCCAGCGGGGGAGAGGGCCAGGGTGAGGGGGTAAAAAGCGAAACTCATCATTGTTACCCCCTCATCCTAACCTTCTCCCCACAGCTTCATCTCGACAGATCCTGTTCGCACATGGTGGGGAGAAGGGACTTCCCAAAGCCCCAATTATCGATCTGTTAACGTAGAGGACAGGTGTGGTTGAGGAGGACGTGCGATTGAATATGTGGTATCCTGAGCAACTCAAACCTATGGCTGCTAATCCTCAAGCAAGCATCCAGTGTCTCAATGTCTGGGCGTGCCACATCGCGTCCAGGATCGACAAAGTTGAAAGAACGCAGCCTTACTGAATGGTTGAACCTTGTTCGGTTCCTGCAGCGGTGTCTGTCTGTTTGCTGATCTGGCTTTTGGAGGCCTTGGGGCCGTAAGCCAGGAGCGGAACGGAAATGGTATTGAATTCTTCATCGGTTGTCTGAATGACAACGGTATCCGTAATCCGGTCTGCGGGGAGTTCACCCGGAATGGTGATCTCAAACTGAATGACCTGATGACCGTGTTCATCCTGCGAGATTTTCGGTTCAGAAAACTTGATGTCGGAACTGGTTGCTGAAACGTGAGCCACTTCAAACGGATTTCCCTGCCGGTAATCGGTCAGGGTGATGGTTTGTGTGGTTGGCTGACCGGATAACTGATAGGCAATCAGGGCACGTGGGACGACCGTCACTTTGCGTTCGGGGACATCCACCCGAAACTGAACGGACTGCAGGAACGTTTGCCCGGCCGGATTGATCGTTTCAATCTCGACACGATATTCACGCAGTCCGGACGCTTCTCCAGCCGTGTCCACTTCCACGTAAAAACGACCTTTTTCCTCGGACTGGTAATCCATTTCCTTGCGATGCCGGATCGAAACACAACCACAGCTTGGTTTGATCTTCTGAATTGTCAAAGGCAAGCCGCTGCGGTTCTCGAAACGGAATTCTCCGACGGCCTTCCCTTCTTTCAGATCAAATTCCCTCAGATGAACCATGTGGATATTCATGGCCAGAGGATCCCGTTTTCCGCTCACCTCAAACTGGCTGTGCGGGGATCGAAACATCCCCCAGCAGGAGCCCATCAGGGGAGTCAATGTCAGGATGATCAGCGGGAGATATCGCATGGGCTAATTCCTCCAAGGACCTTCAGGGGCCACCCGGGTCAGATAGATTTATCGGGATTCGAGAGTGGAAATGGTTTCGTTCCATTGCTCGCTGAAATTATCAAAGTTAATCAGATGGTCATCACGAAAGACGAGGATATAGACGTTGCCATCCCGGTCTGGTCCCCAGCGATAGGCGATGTCATCCGAACGGTACAACCCGCCTTCATCCAGAAACTTCGTGTCGTTGAATTCGCGGTTCCCGTCCTCACCCAGAACACCATCCACCTCTGCCCGGCTCATCCCGTTGTGAACATGATTCCTGAGCAGCCAGCGAATCTCATCGGGATGTCGGGTTTCCTGGAAGCGCTGTCGGTGCTGTTCCGCGACCTCGAAACTGGCCTGGGAATCGCCAAACGGAAGGAGGGATTCCATGGTGGTCTGGCAGCCTGCAAAGCAGAGCCAGCAGAACGCCGACAGCATGAGCCATGCAATTACATGGCCCGCTCGAAACACGAGTGGCATGGCAGTCACCTCAAGACCGGAGAACAGGTTGGAAAGGACAGTAGGAAATTCAGATCCGGAAGGATTGGATTTCAGTTCTGATTTTTGGGAGGGGAAGGGAGGGAGTTTTTGAAGGGAGTGGGATTGGCAGAGGAGGGAATTCGATTCTGCACGGAATACCGATTCAATCCGGCCCGTTCGAGTCGGCTGACAACCAGCATGAGTCGGTCGGAGCGGTTGATGGAATCAAACATGGATTGGATGAGGGCTGCTGAAACGTGCATCGCGACTTCGACAACTCGTTGCGGCAGACGAAATGGCTTCAGGTCGGCAAAAAACTGTTCTGCGTTACAGCATTCCCCGAATTTTTCCCCCTGGAAAAACAGTTCCACTCCGTACAGGTCGGAGCTCCACTGATAATCGAACGGACCATAGGCCTCCCTTCGATGAGTTACCCAGAACTGGGTCTCCTCGAAACAGACTGCAAAGTCAGCTGGGGTATGGCCAGGAACGGTCACGAAGTGGTGTTTCCAGTCAGGCGGGCAGGGAACATGATTGGGAAAAAGGTGGAATTCAATGTAGTTACAACAGGGAATTCCGCTCTTTTGATCTTAACGTTGATGATCAGCCGAGACGAAGACCAATTCTGAGAAGCCCCATTTTGCCGCAGTTTTGTTTTTTTAGTTGTAAACTCTGCAACAGGCCAAGATAAGATTTTGGGAATTTCTCAGGATTTCGCTTGACAGTTATTCTCTGGACTCCCATAAAACCGATGAAGTTCTGCAGTGCAGACTCATCCTTGTGGTGTTCCTGATCCGATCATCACCTGGAGGGTACTTCCGGCTGAATGATTCAGACCTACAGATGAAACAACGACAGGATCAGACAGATCATGACTGATGAGTTGATCTGGATGTGACTGGCAGCAGGAAGTGACAACGGAGCGGGCTTGGATTCCCAAACCACTTTCCAATCCCTGACTGGGCCACTAAGTAGACATTCGTGCTGAAGAGGATTATCGCCATGACAGGAATCGTCCAAGAAGTGACATCCTTCGCCAATCCGTTTGAAGACAACTTTGAATCCCTTCTCGGATTGCCGATTCCACGCCTCGCCATTGAAGACGAAGAGGAGTACTTCGAAGAAGAGCTGGAAGATGACGATGATCTCGACGACGATGACGACGAAGACGATGATGAATTCGACGACGACGACTTCGAAGATGACGACTTCGACGACGATGATCTGGATGATGATTTCGAAGATGATGAGTTTGAAGACGACGACTTCGATGACGAAGACGATGATGAGGACGATGACGAACTGGAAGATGACTTCGAAGATGAAGACTATTAATTCCAGTCACGAGCCGGGGCAGGGAGCCTCAGGGGCACGTGATTCCAGCGGGCACCACAACCTGATTACAAAAAGATGATCAGGACAGCCGGTTGACACTTGCGGGCGGTTGCAGTCACTCGGATTCCATGAAACAATACGAAGGGATGAGTGGATCACTCATCCCTTTTTCTTTTGCGCCAACTCTCAACGAAACCAGGACCATGAAACATCTTTTTCCGCAGATCGAAGAGGCTGTCCAAGTCATTTCGAAATCCCTGAAATCCCGTCCGCGAGTTGGCCTGATTCTCGGAACTGGCCTGGGCGGACTGGCCGAACAGATCGATCGGGATGCCGTTCTCCCCTATGAAACCATCCCTCATTTTCCCAAATCCACAGTCGAGTCTCATGCAGGGCAACTGGTGTGTGGCACATTGGCCGGGCAAAGCATCGTGGCGATGGAAGGCCGGTTCCATTACTACGAAGGTTATTCGCTGCAGGAAGTCACATTCCCTGTCCGGGTGATGAAGCAACTTGGTTGCGAGATTCTGATTGTCACCAATGCCGCAGGCGGGATGAATACGCAGTACAATCTGGCGGACCTGATGATCCTGGAAGATCACATTAATCTCATGCCTGAGAATCCTCTCCGCGGCGTGAATGATGACCGTCTCGGCCCCCGCTTTCCGGACATGTCCGCTCCTTATGATCGGGCCCTGATTGATCTGGCCAAAAAGCAGGCACTTGAATTGAACATCCCCGCACAGACGGGTGTGTTTGTGGCGGTGCCTGGCCCCAACCTGGAAACCCGGGCCGAGTATCGGATGCTGAAGGGACTTGGAGCCGATGTGGTGGGCATGTCCACGGTTCCTGAAGTCATCGTTGCCGCTCATGCCGGTTTACGGGTCCTGGGCTTTTCCGTGGTGACGGACATGTGCCTGCCGGATGCCCTGGAACCGGTGGAACTCCCCAAAATTCTGGAAGTGGCCGCTCGCGGTGGAGAACGTCTCTCCCGGCTCATTCCGGCAATTCTTTCCCAGCTCGACTGACCCATGCCCCGTCCCGTTTCCCTCACTGCCAGGCAGGCCCGGAAGGTCGATCAAATTGCGATCGAGCAGTTTCGGATCCCCAGCCTGATCCTCATGGAAAACGCGGGCCGGGGTTGTGCGGAATGGATCGTCCAGCATTGTCTGGGCCCGGATGTGCTGATCGTGTGTGGCAAAGGGAATAACGGCGGAGATGGATTCGTGATCGCCCGGCACCTGCAACTGCTGGGCTGGAAACCGTCTGTCTGGACATTGTTCTCATCTGAGGCATTCTCGAATGATGCACTGGTGAATTATCAGATTCTGAGTTCGCTTGCGATTCCCGTCACGCAGATCGATCCCTCCTCATCTGAAGTGTCGTTGAGCGGGCAATTGCAGGGTTTCTCACTTATCATCGATGCACTGCTCGGCACAGGAATCCGGGGGGAAGTGCAGGATCCCTATGCGTCGCTCATTGGAATGCTGAACCGATCACAGATTCCCATTTGCGCGGTCGATCTTCCTTCGGGAGTGGATTGCGATTCCGGCCAGGAGTGTGGCATTGCCATCCACGCTAAATGGACCGTCAGTTTTGTCGCGCCCAAGCAGGGACTGCTGAAAGCACCGGGCAAGCAACTGGCAGGAGAACTGGCTGTGGTTCAGATCGGCTTTGAGCCCGCCACTCTGCCGATGCTGTCCGAGTGAAGCCTGCTTGCTCAATCCAGCTGTGCTTCGGTAATGCTGGGCCCAGGAGAAGGTTTGTTTGTCCCTTAGTGGGTACTGTTTCGAAAAGCCTTCTGCACAAGCCATTTCCCAAAATAAAGAACCGGGAAACAGAGTCCATACCAGATGGCCGAAACAGGCAGGCCGAGAAATATCACCATCGTGCGTCCCGTGTCACTGGCCCAGTCATCCATGACCCTTTGGGCTTCTGGGGTCCGCTCATATCCGTCGATGCTCCCATCACCATTCAGGTCAAAGCTGTCCATCTGATTTTTCAGATCGACATCCGCTTCCCATGCCGCTGAAACAGCCAGCACGAATCCTGTCAAAACGGTAGCCCCATAGAGTTGATAAGCATTCCGGGGTCGAGGCTTTCTCAGGTTTCTCCAAAACATAATGGCTGGCAGGACATACCAGAGAAACATCAGAACGCCAGCAATTGTTCCCAGCATTCTCGATGGCCCTTTCCATGGAGCGTTGTTGTGGTCTCAGCAATCAGGCTGTTTTCTAGCGGACAATAATTCGTTTACGGGAGAGACGTCAATCTGAACAGGAAGCGTGCACGAGCGGCATGTTGAGTGGATTGACCCTGACTGTCGTGGTGATGATACTGAGAATTTGTCTGTCCATTGCGAAAGAGGATTTCATGTCAGATTACTGGTCGGTTCTGATTTCCATAAGAACGCTGCCCTTTCTCCCCCCACTGTGGCGAACGTGTTCTGTTCTGCTGATCATCTGCGGAGGATTGTGGAGTGCCAGTCCGGTTGATGCCCTGGAAAAGCAGGCTCCTCCCAATCTCATTTTTATCCTGACCGATGATCAGGGATTTGGAGATGCGAGTTGCCAGAATCCGGAGTGCCGCTTTCAGACACCGAACATCGATCGGCTGGCGAGCGAAGGGATCTCCTTCCGGAACGCTCATTCTTCAGACACGGTTTGCACTCCCTCCCGCTACGGACTCCTGACAGGACGCTACTGCTGGCGAACGCGGCTCAAACGGGGCGTTCTGGGAGCGGATGGTCCCTGCCTGATTGACGAGGAGCGTTTGACACTTCCCAAACTTCTCCGAAACACAGGATACGCCACCGCGATGGTGGGAAAATGGCATCTCGGAATGACGTTCCCGGGAACATTCGGGAAACGGGACTGGACAATTCCGGTCACAAATATGCCATTGGATAAAGGGTTCGATTACTTCTACGGGATTCCCGCCTCCATGAATTACGGAGTGCTGGCCTGGTATGAGGGACGGACTCCCATTACGCCTCCGAGTCTGTTTACGGGAAAGAAACCGAACGATCTGTATGTCGATTTTCGTTACAAGCCTCCTTATGAAAAGACACCAGAGGAAGTCACTGGCGTTCAGGATAAAAATCCCATCGAAATCGCACCGGACTTCATCGACAATCAGGCGTTAACCCGATTCACGGACAAATCGATCGCCTGGATGAAGCAGCACGTTCAGCAGAATCCAGAACAGCCCTTTTTCCTCTACCTGCCATACACCTCGCCGCACTATCCGGTCTGTCCGCTGCCTGAATACCAGGGGAAAGGCCAGTGTGGTGGGTATGGGGAGTTTCTGATTGAAACCGATGACCATATCGGCCGACTGCTGGCGACCTTGGAAAAACTGGGGGTGGATCAAAACACGATCATCATGTTCTCCAGTGATAACGGCCCAGAGAGTTCCTGGCGGCAACGGCTTGAAGTGTATCAGCATGCCAGCAGCGGCCCTTTTCGGGGTGGAAAACGGGATATCTATGAGGGCGGTCATCGCGTCCCGTTTTTTGTCCGCTGGCCAGCGGGGATTGCTCAGCCCGGTCGGACCAGTGAAACTCTGATGGGCCAGGTGGATGTGCTGGCAACGATGGCCGATCTGCTGCAGATCAACCTGCCGGATTCTGCAGGCGAAGACAGCATCAGTTTTCTGCCAGCTTTGAAAGATCCGCAGGCGGTTTTAAACCGAAAACCAATGGTCAACCATGCCGCAAATGGACGGTATTCGCTGACGGAGGGGACCTGGAAAGTGATTGCCCCGCATCGTAAGAATCAGTTTGAACTTTATGACCTGGGAACAGATCCGGCAGAAACCCGGGATGTCTCAGCCGAGCACCCGGATATGGTCAGGGAATTGACGGAGAAGTTAACGGAAATCGTGGCTTCCGGCCGCACGACAGCTGGCAAACCACAGCCGAATGACACGGGATTCTGGCAGGATCTGACCTGGATGACGCCAGAACGCTATTCGAAAGATGTCCAGCATGGAAAGGAATCTCTGACAGAATAACAGGCAGACCCGGCAGCCGGCGGATGAAAAACGACTTGTGAGAGCATTTCAGGTGCCTATAACACGTTTGAAACCACAGGTTTCTTCAATTTATGGCTCGCATCTTTCCCTCGCAGGCGCTACGATTCATGTTCAATTGTGGTCCCAAATGCTTTCGAGAATCCCAGATGGTTGCTGAAACTTCAGGTCAATCAGAAATCACTCAGGACGTGACCATCCCGGATCGCTGGATGAAGCCACTCCTGCTGGTTGCCGCTGTGTACAATCTGGCGTTTGGCCTGGTTTCCATCTTTTTTCCACTGCAGTTCCTGGGAGCACTGGGGCTGGATCCGCTCCCCACTTATCCGGTGTTCTGGCAGTGCCTGGGGATGGTGATTGGTGTTTATGGGATCGGGTACGCGATTGCTGCGGTTTCACCTTATCAGCACTGGCCGATCGTTCTGGTCGGTTTGCTCGGCAAACTATTCGGTCCAATTGGCTTCGTCTACGCTCTGTCAACTTCACAACTCCCGATCTCGATGGGCTGGATGTTGCTGTTCAATGACGTGATCTGGTGGATTCCCTTTGCGATGATCCTGTACAAGGCAGCGCGTGCCAGTCAGGCAGACTGCACGATTCGCCTGCGACCTGGAGCGGATCAGTTTGACCCGCTCGTCCACGCCATCAGTCAGCACGGCCAGACATTGCGGGAACTTTCCCGCCGCAAGAAACTGCTGGTCGTTTTTCTCCGCCATTCCGGCTGCACATTCTGTCGACAGTCTCTCGCAGACATTGCCCGCCTGCGTCCGCAGATTGAAGCTCAGGGAACGACGATCGCCCTGGTTCATCTGGGAGAAAAAGATCCAGAACATCTGCTGGAAATCAATGGGCTGCAGGACGTCCATTGCTTCCGCGATCCTTACGGGAAACTCTATCGTTCGTTTGGCCTGGGGCTGGGCGAATTCCGTCAGCTATTTGGTCTGAAAGTCTGGTGGGCGGCCGCCAAGGCCTTCTGCTGCGGACACACAATTGGCAAACTGGACGGAAACGGTTTTCAGATGCCTGGGGTGTTCCTGCTGAAGGATGGCAAAGTCATCAAATCACACAGGCATGAAACTGTCGCCGACCGCCCGGAATACGCTCTATTGTGCCGGGATGAAGAGAAACCTGCAGTGGCAGACTCATCCAGCAAAATCATCTCTTCAGGGTCGATTTAGAACCACCAAAAACACTGGTGATGTG
>JAGQQT010000151.1 GCA_020426065.1 Planctomycetaceae bacterium
TGACTGGCCACCATGAGAGTAGTCCAGGGGCCGGCGTTCACGTTGTAATAAATCCTCTTTCCATCCGCGCTGAAGATGGGATGGGGATGATTGTGCCGCCAGCTTCTGGCCCCCTGTGAGTTATTGAAGATGTCAATGACGACAAACTCATCTTTGGTCATGGACCCGACACCAATCGCCCAGTCACCTGGATTTCTCAGGTTGCGCTTGGTCACATCGGCATCGGTGACAAACACCAGGCCGTTCGGCCCGATCGACGGGTGATCAGAAAAGCAGGAGGGAGCACAGCGCCGGGTCTTGCCGGTCTCGACATTCATGGCGAAGTTCCCCTTCTCGAAGATCTCCTGGCTGTCGGGAGACCAGGAGGGATGTCCCCACTTCTCGGCCAGGCGGATGAACTGTCCTGCTTCCAGATCGTAAATCACTTTTCCGATCCGGTAGCTCGCACTTCCGCTCCGATAATCATCACTCCCGCTCGGTCGGGAGATTTTGAAGAAAACCCGTTTGCTGTCCGGGCTGACAATCGGAAAAAAGATCGAGACATCCGTCGTCCCAAACGATTTCTGAATCCACTCGCCATAAGTGGACACGACTTCTTTCACGGTGACAACGGTTTTGATTTCACCAGTCTGGGCATTGACCAGTTGCAGGTCTCGGTGTTCTCCCGGATTCCAGTGACAACCATAAATCGGTACCCAGGAACTGTCCGGATCTCCGAAAGACACCTGCCGGTCCTCAGCCAGCACGCTCGTCTGCTGCGTTTCCAGATGATAAGCCATGACGAACCAGCGATGCTCGCGGCAGTTGTGGTAAACCACTACCTTCCCGCCGCAACTCCACTGCTGACACGCCGCTCGATGGGCATCTTCAGCAATGATGCTTGTGGCGATGATCGTTTCTCTGCCGGTCTCTCTTTCAAGGATACGAAGATCCCCCGACTCCCCCTCTTTGGTTGAGGATGTGTAATAGACCACATGTTTGCCATCCGGACTTTCGGGGCAGGTATTGAAATAGGAATGGATGACATGCCGGTCGGTATGCGAGGCAACCGGTTTCACCACCACGCCCGTTCGCCAGGCTGCAAGTGAGTCCGTTTCTTCAGCAGAGACAACGCCAGCCACGTTCAGAATGAGAAGGAACCCCGCCAGAGTCGCGAAGGAAATTGATTTCAACATGATGGAATCCTGATGGTGTCTCTGGGGAGAATAACAATGCCGTGAAGGCATTCGGTTGGAACCCTGACTCTTCTTAATCCTGCAGGCAGACGTGGAGGATGTCAATGGATGAGAACTTGTCCTTCCACTCGAAGAGTTCTCGTTGACAGAGTGGAGAAGAACTCTCTCGAATCTGTTTCACCTTTGATTCTTTCCCGGTTGTTGCCTTATCATTTCCCAAAGCTCATTGCTGAATGAGATCTGCGAATCTGTTCTGGATTGCCTCGCTTCATACCTGGGAGAACGATGATGATGAAACGGTTGATGGGCCTGCTGATGATCTGCCTGGTCACCGGAATTTTCTCACAACCCAGCCGGGGAGCGGGGGATTTGACCCGCCCGCACATTGTGCTGGTGATGGCCGATGATATGGGCTGGGGAGAAACGAGCCGTCGGGGACATCCCTGCCTCAAAACTCCCAACCTCGATGAGATGTCCGAACACGGTTTGTGGTTTGAACGCTTTTATGCCGGTGCTCCAGTCTGTTCCCCCACACGGGCCAGCGTATTGACGGGGCGATCCAATCGTCGCACGGGAGTGGAGAGCCACGGATACGCTCTGCGTCTTCAGGAAAAAACAGTGGCCCAGGCATTGAAGTCGATCGGCTATGTCACGGGGCATTTCGGTAAATGGCATTTGAACGGCATGCGGGGACCGGGCGTCCCCATTCTGGGAGAGGATCCTTATCGTCCTGATCAGTTCGGCTTTGATGAGTGGCTGTCAGTCACCAACTTCTTTGATCGCGATCCTTTGCTCAGCCGCCAAGGAAAGATTGAAGATTACACCGGCGACTCTTCGGAAGTTGTTGTTGGGCAGGCTCTTGATTTTCTGAGCCGAAATCATCAGCAACCGACCTTCACCATCATCTGGTACGGCACACCCCACAGTCCGTTCAGGGCAGCCCCGGAAGATTATGCTCCCTTCACTGATCTCGATGAGCAGTCAATGCATCATTATGGAGAGCTGGTTGCCATGGACCGCAGCATCGGTACGCTGCGCAAAGGACTGGCAGATCTGGGAATGACCGAGAACACACTCCTGTGGTTCTGCAGCGACAACGGTGGCCTTCCCAAAATCACTCCCGAAACCGTGGGAGGGCTGCGTGGCTTCAAAGGAAGCCTTTATGAAGGTGGCTTACGGGTTCCCTGCATCATCGAATGGCCGGCCCGCATCAAACAGCCACGAACGACAGAGTTTCCCGGTGTGACAATGGATATCTTCCCGACGATTGCCGAGATCACCGGACTGTCTGAGTCCACCATGATCGATCCGATTGATGGGGTCAGTCTCGTTCCCCTGTTTGACCGGGAGATCATTCAGCGTGACAAGCCAATCGGTTTCCAATGCCTGGGCAACACCTCGCTCCTCAAGCAGGATCAGAAAATCATGTACGTGACTAATCGAGGAAAAAAGAGCATCGAGTTGTATGACCTTTCCCAAGATCCCCATGAAGAGCACAATCTGTATTCTCAGGACAATCCAGAGGCAGTTGCCCTACAGAAACAGCTGGATGACTGGATCGCTTCAGTCAACCGAAGTATCGAAGGCAAGGATTATCCAGCAGGGAAAGTCGATCCCCCTACTCCAGAGCCGCGTGGCTGGAATCAGGTGGAAGCCTATCAGAAATACTTCCCGGAGTGGTCCCAACGCTGGGAATACGAAGGCTGGCTGAAAAGAAACACCAGGGAATGAAAACAGGCAGCTTTCCAGGTTCTAATCCCGGAAAAGCTGCCTGAATCTGCAGTTCCTTGAATTAATATTCGCCAGTCACTTCACCTCCATCACGGGAACTGAGTGAACGGTAAAGTCCCAGATCGATATTCTTGCTGATGCTCCGGACAGAGCCATCGCACAACGCGAATTGAGAGTTCCCCTGATGGGGAGCCGCCACACCCCGATCCGGACCATAGTTATAGGTGCCGGTCGCATCCTGCCGGGCACGGTTGGGACCAAACTCGGTATCAAACAGCACCATATGTCCGTGATCATCACCGGCATCCGTTTCATCACGGCAGGCGGCAACCCAGGAATTTTCAAAGACCTCGTGCCCGCTGCTTCCCACTACGAGGTTTCCGCTATCATCCCTGATGTGTCCGTTGTGACGTTCTCCCAGTGCCAGTGTATTGGATAAGCCATCCACAATATCACGGAATCCGATCCGGCTGTTGCGGAACAGAACCCCCTTGCAGGCTTCGAAAACAGCCCCTGCAGGTTCGCTGCCTGGTGCAGGCGTATCATCCAGATTCACATCGTCATTGGTGTTGCCGGGGGTATCAGATCGCCCTGAGGCAGGACCCCAGTTTCCTGCATAGCTGGCACAGGCAAAATTCACATCCCGTTCCACATACTGACCTTCCGAGTATGGATCAGATGGGCAAAGGAAAATGGCCAGTGACTGTTCCCGACCGGCCTGATTGGCCGCATCAAAACAGGGCAGGTTAAAATTAAAGGCGTCGTAAACGGCCGACTGCTCAAGAAAAGGGAGCAGCATGGTTCCCCAGGCAAATCCCATGTGGTTGTCCACAGAGTTGTTACTGAGTGGATATCCAGGATTTGCAACAGTTGTGTATCGGGTGCCATCCAGCCAGAGATAGCCGGGTGGCAGAATCCGATGCGTTGCTTCATAATTGTGTAAGCCCAGCGCCAGCTGCTTGAGATTATTCTTGCAGCTTGATCGTCGGGCTGCCTCGCGGGCCTGCTGCACTGCCGGGAGCAAAAGTGCGACCAGAATGGCAATGATTGCAATCACCACGAGGAGTTCAATGAGCGTAAACGCTCTCCGGACAGACATACCGTCCTCCTCACTTTCGAGAAAAGTGTTCAAAAAGCAGAAAAAGAAAGTCCGCTTCAGGAATACTCAGGAGGAGGAGTTGGTGGCGTATCGCTGAGTCGATATGGGAAATTCAAAAGCCTTCCGGCAATCCTATGCAGGCTATCATCTCCACACACTTCAACTCCGTGACGCTCAAACACCCAGTTCAAATCAAACAGTTGGGACAACGAACTGACCGAATTGGAATAAATGTGCCAGCGTTCACAGGAAGTCATGGCTTGCTCAGCAGGTGCATCGTTCCATTCAGAACTGGCTGTCAACACGGGCACAGACATACCGCGTTGCCATTGAGGCAGACGAATCGTCAGGACATACCCCAGAATGGAAATGTGAGCGTGTGTTTCACCGGAAGCGATTTCACCATGGTTGTGCTGATGCACATGGGAGTGAGGATGAGAGTGTGGGTGGCTGTGAGGATGAGAATGGCTATGCGAATGCCCTGCTGGCGGATTCACGGCTTCCATCGATTCATGCGCATGATGGAGCGTTGGTGTTGCGATGGCCCAGAAGGCAACCATCAGCAGGACAACACCCAGGCCAGTCAGCGAGCAGAACCGTCTGTACGTCATTGAGTCAGTGAATCCTCACTCTTGGTAGAGCTCGTTATTCTGTGGCTCTGTTGTGAGAATATCCAGTCCGGTGATAAAAAATCCACAATCCACCGAATTCCAGCGGATTTCGTGAGCCGAAACGCCACACTGTACGTCTTGATGTCAGGCATGTGATCAAAATTGCATGCCGCCTGATCTTGTGAGGAGATCGGGAAAGAAACTTTTCTGCCTGGGAGGTCATCCGATGGGCATCATTATTGTTATTGTCATCCTGCTGCCACTGGGGCTGTTTTTCTACATGCGCTCGGTCAATTCACGAAAATCGTATCAATGCCCGAATTGCGGTGAGACCCTGACTGTTGAGCTGATGGAAGCAACGCGCTGTAACGTTTGTGGAACTGTTTTGAAGAAAGAGTAACCATGGCACTGAACCGTGAAGATTTGCTGTCCGGGACGCGTCCCGATTTTGATCGGGGGCAGATTATCATGACCGCTGGCGAAGGTTTCGATGGCTACGAAATCATGGAGTACCTCGGCATGGTCTGGGGGATTTCCGTGCGTGCCAAGGACTTTGGCCAGGATTTTGCCATGGGTTGCAAACAGCTCTCCGGGGGAGAGCTCTCCTCTTACACCTCTTTGGGAGATGAGTCTCGTCAGCGGGCAGTGGATCGGATGATGCATTCTGCCGCCCGCATGTCGGCCAATGGAATCGTCAACGTCAAGTTTGAACTGGATTCCATTCCCGGTGGCACGACACAGGTCGTGGTCAATGGCACCGCCGTGTATATCAAACCGATTATCAATTACGTGCCAATGGGAGCGATCGGAAATATCCTCAGCGAAATTCATGACAAGCTGCCTGATTCCCGATGAAACTTTCCCGATTGACCGAAGCGGTGCTGCTCTGGGCCAGCTGGCGGTGGCGATCACGACATTTCCGCTGGTCCCACAAGCCGCTCTGCCAGCACTATCATCAGGAGGTGTTGCATCTGGGGCCTTATCATCTGTGCCGCAGTTGCACACTTCTGATTGCGGGCCTGCTGACGGGTGGACTGACGGGATTCCTGCTGGCCAGCCACTCTACTCAAGTGCTCCTCTGGGGTGGCCTGATCTGGCTGCCAGTCCTGCTGTTCTCCTGGCCCGAAAGCTATCGAAACCGCTCCCGCTTTCAACGGGACTTCCTGCGCAGTAGCGCGGGTGTTCTTGCCGGATTGCTCCTGTCCACCAGCTGGCTGCACTCTCTCCTGGTGGGTGTCAGCTTCACAGTCCTGCTGTTAATTCTGCGAGCCGTTTATCTTTCTCGTCGCTCGCACCTGCACACAACCGACAGATGCCTCACCTGCCCGGACTATCATGAAACCGAGGTCTGCCCCGGATTTGAAAAGCAATCTCTCGTCGCTCTCGAATTCGAAGAATTCGCCTCAGAAAGAGCGATGAAATGCCGAGGATTCCGAAACTGAAATCATCCCGATGGCCTCTTGCGTTTCAGATGCGATCAGTCGGTTCCTGGAGAAAGCACGCGAAAGGCCGCTGGTGTTGTCTTGCGATACCTGGACAGCATCCGAGTGAAGTAATACCGATTCGGGAAACCGCAATCTTCAGCAATCTGCTCGATCGAACAGTCGGTGTGTCGGAGGAGTTTCATCGCTCGATTGAGGCGGAGTTCAATCAGGTACCGCATCGGCGGGAAGCCCAGTTCGGACTTGAACAGCCAGGAGAGAGTTCTGGGACTGACACCCGCAAATCGCGCCAGTTGAGCCAGGGTGACTTTCTCTTTCAGGTGGTCCTGCAGATAGGTAACGCAACGTTCCAGCCGGTCATCTGGATTGGCAGTCAACTGAAACCGGGGAAAGCCCTCCTGCAAAACCAGGAGTAGCAGTTCGAGCGTTTCCAGGGGACGGTGCGAATGCTGTTCTGATGCATGAAACTGCTTTCCGACAGGGCAGGTTTCTGTCAGAAGTTTTCGCATTCTCGGGGTGGGACGAATGGTTTCAATTCCTAACCGACAGGGACCAGGCAGTCCGCTCGTGTTGAAATGCAGGTACCATTTTGCATAGGGACGGCTGCAATGGCTGTCAAATGCAGTGTGTGGTGAGATCAGATACAAACTTCCCGGATCGAGCGGATAGTCTGTCTTCTGAAATCGCATCGAGCCACCGCTGCTCTCGGGCCAGTAGAGTCGCCAGAAGGCATTGGTGGCCCCGACCAAAGACCATTCTTCGAGGCAAACATAGCGATGCATCAGGATCTCAATTCCACAAACCGCAGCATCCACATGATGCATGCCGCGAATCTGGTGACGGATCGCGGGCAGTTCAGGCCTGACATTCAAAGAGGGATCGAACATGATTGCAAGATAAGATACAAGCAATGCCGCAGCAAGACATTGAATTCCCGTTGCACTTCACAATACTGAACCATTCATAAAACCTTCCCGGCACTCTCGTCAGGTGATCAGCATGCAAACGGATATCAGGTCTTCAGCACTTTCAGGCATTTTTACCATCACGCTTGCAGCACTCCTGCTGCTCTCTGCAGACACAAACGCTTCAGCGGCGGATGGATATCCGAAGTTCAGCTGGGATCACATTCCGCTCTATGCTCACGTAGGCCTCGGCAGAGGACTCACGGAAGAGGAGTATCACTTTCTGGCTGATCACTACGATTTTATCGCCTTCACAGGAGGGAGCCTGGATCGGGAGTATCGCAGCCAGAATGAGATCACATTCGAGCGAATTGTCAGTGAGGCCGCCCGAACCGTCAAACTCCGAAACCCGGAAGCCAGGGTCCTGTTCTATTGGGCGGCGGATCTGGCCAAGCCGCATAACAAACTCTCCAATCAGGGCATCCCTGCCAACGGACGTATTGAAGTGCAGCGGAACCCCAAAACCATCGTCAACGTGTTTGATACGACAAATGAGGACTTGCGGACCTGGTGGTCTGATGTTGCCGCCAAAGCTGTGCATGAATATGGATGCGATGGGATCTTCGTGGACGGCGCAACTGCGTTCGCTCCCGGCTCTTTTTACGAGCAGAAACTGGGAAAGGAAAAAAGTGTGTCCCTCGAGCAGGGGATGTTTACCATGCTTGCCGACGCCAAGCGAAAAATGGGAGACAATTCAATCATTCTGCTCAATCCTCTCCATGGTCCCAAGACCGGGCAAACAGAAGAAGAGGCACTCGGCTGGAGATATCTGCCTTATGTCGAAGGGGCCATGGTTGACGATTTTGATCGAGCGGCCAACATTCTCGAAAAACGCCAGGACACCGAATACATCATCAGTACCATTCGGATCATGACGGCCGCTGCCAAACGGGGAGAGATGGTTGTGTTTAAGGCGTGGCCAGGTTTTACCTGGTGGAGTGATCCGGAATTAATGAAGAAACCCCATGCTGAACAATTTGCGGTTTCGAAGAAAAACCTCGACTTCCCGCTCGCCTGTTTTCTGATTGGAGCCGAGCAGCACTGCTACTTCTGCTACACCTGGGGCTGGCTCCCTGAATATGGTACTTTCGACTGGTACCCGGAATTCGACAAACCACTCGGCCCACCCAAAGGAGACGCGGTTCAGGAAGGCTGGACATTCAAACGGGAGTTTGAACATGCATCCGTTTTCGTCGATGTGGAAAACCGCATCGGCAAAATCGACTGGAAATAGAGAAAAAATCCCCACCCTCCAGTCAACCTTTTGGAGCGGCCAGGCCGGTCTGGTCTTCGTGTTCCAGTCGCAGGACGCGGCATTCGTCTTCCAGTTCCTGCAGCGACTGATATTGCTGACGGACCCGTTGGACTTCCCGATGCAATGCGGGAAACATGTCGTGCTTGAGGCGGCGGTCGATGAGTCGGGAAACCAGTTCTTTGATCTCCCGTTTGAGCCCCCGTCGCAACCTGCGGGTAAACAGCATCACAAATACACCACACCACAGCAGCAGAAACACTCCGGCAGGAATGTAAAACTCGGAGGCCAGGATCTCTTCTT
>JAGQQT010000152.1 GCA_020426065.1 Planctomycetaceae bacterium
CGTCCTGATTGATGACACGGAGGATGATGCCCTGACTGAGGGACTCGATCCGCTGAACGATCCTCTGGTGGCGGATATCTTCGTCTCGGAAGGACCAGTCTTCTACTTTGATGTCGAAACGGATGCCACGATCAGCATCACCAATCTCGAAATTGAAGTGGGTGAGGAAGAAGATGGCGGAGCCGTGGCAACCACCATTGATGATCAACGTGTCTTCTTCTTTGAGAATGCAGCCGGGCCGACCGATATCACGATTTCCAACAACTTCATCGTGATTAACGACCTGGGCTCAGCGGGGATCAACGGATTCCTGACCCTGGTAAACGACATCCTGGTGACCGAATTTGATGCGGCCAGCGGAGATATCACACTCAACAGTCCACAAACCAATACCGTGATTGTTGTTCCTCCAGGTTTGCCACTCACCAACCCGGCCCTGCTGTTTGACGGTCCTGCAACCGGCAACTTTACAGGTCAGCTGGACTTCAACGGAGTGTTCGTACCGTAAGCCTCAGGGGAAAGTTCACCGTATGAGTTCATGTAGCAGTTCGTCATCTGAAAGGATGACCGGATGAAACTAAGGATGACCGCAAAACAGTGTGCGGGCGAATTGGAAACCCATTCGGGTGAAAAATTGTCAGCCAGTTTTCAGAAATGATCAGCACGATTTCGGAACCGACACTCGACGTTCTTCAATCGATAACTTCCTTCGGATCACGACCATGGCAATGATGGGCAACTTCATCAAAGACTGGCTTCACGCGACGATCCTGCGCCGGAGAGCTTGTGTTTCTTCTATGAGAAAGACAAGACGTACGGGCTGGTCGCTGCCTGGGCTGCTGGCACTGGGAACGATTTCCGCTTCCGGTCTGTTCGGTGTGGCTGCACCTGCTTCTGCGCAAATGCCGAGCCCGGTTTACGGAGCAGCAGGGGAATTCTCTGCCAGCCTCCCCTGGGATTCCCGTCGACAGTTTTATGAGCAGATTCCGGATCGTCCCATATTTGATGGGGAACAGTCTCCGTTTGATCGACTTCTCAAGCAGGTGCTTGAAGAATCCTGGATTCAGGTCGATTACATGCTCTGGAACATGGACCAGTCCAATCACAAAATCATCGGAGAATCCGTATCCGGAGTGAATCGTCCTGACTTTGGATATCTGGCACTGGACAGATCGAGCGGTCAGCAGCCCGTGACTTCAACCGGCCAGGGTAGTCTCGGCTATGCTCCCCGGCTGGATATTATTGATTTGAACAGCATGAACGGGATGCGCCTCAAGTATGGCCTGGAAACAACAACAGGTACCTTTGAAGCATCCGCCAGCTGGATCTTCCAGACATCCCGGTCTGCATCACCTCAACCATACATCCGCCGGACGAATCTGCTGTCTGACATCAATGGCAACCAGATTTCCACCTCCGTCAATACTGCTATCACTCCTGTGCTGGATCAGACGGGTGTCACTGCCATTCCCTTCCTGCGTGATGGAGCAATTTCCAACTCAGCCCTGATATTCAACACAAGTTACGGCATATACTACGACCATTCGATGTTCAACACGGAATTCAACTACGTGTGGGACGACCAGCGTCCAATCAACGGGCCTCATCTGAAATACGTGCTGGGCGTTCGTTACCTGAAACTGGATGAAGCGATGCTGCAGCGTGGTGTCGATTCCGACACATTTCTGGACACTAATGGGGATGAGGTCATTAATTCCCGCGTAGCCACCATCGATTCCGATACAATCAACCAGCTGATAGGTCCACAGGTTGGGTTGCGACTCGAATTTGTTGATGATCGGTTTACCGCCGGGGTCCAGCCCATGCTGACAGTGGCAGCCAATCAGATTGATGCCCGGGTTTCAACGGATAATCTGTTCATGGCCGACAATCCACTCACGACAACTGTAGACGAATCGACCGCTCCGACCGTCGACCGGATCAGTCAGGACAAACTTTCCCCGATCCTTTCTCTGGATGCATATCTCAAAATTCGTATCTTTGAGCAAATGCAGCTCTATGCCGCCTACAATCTGATGTATCTCGATTCGATTGTTCGTCCGGGTGACGTGATTGATTACCAGGATGATGGAGATGGGATTCCGGATCTGGATGCTCTCCCGACGGAAACCACCATGCTGATCCAGGGGCTTACCATCGGGACAATCATTGAGTTCTAAGCCAAGCAGGCTCTGAGCATAGCCCATTCTTTTCGGCTGCTGAGGTGCCTGATAACCTGTGCACTTGGCCTCTGGTTTTTGGATACAGCTGCAGAATGGCAGGTGATGTGTACTTGCGTGCGCTGTCTGTCCTCTGTTCTGGCATGAAATGACTGCCAGGCAAGAAAAAAGCGGAGACCTGTCGATTGATCGCCGGGCCTTGAGTTGCTACACTCCTCCGCTTCGCTGGGTCCTATTTCGAACTGAGGGCTCAGAGTCCGCTTGTTTAGCATTCTCTCACGGAAAAAGTTGTAGCATGGCTGTGGAAATTGTGCAGCGAACATCAGTCGCAAAAAACGAGACCTTTCAGCCGGTCTGGTATCATGTTGATGGAGAAGGTCAGATTGTGGGGCGTTTCGCTTCCGCACTGGCAATGGTGCTGATGGGAAAACACAAAGCTTCCTACACGCCACACGTCAACACAGGTGATTTTGTGGTCGTAACCAACGTGGAAAAAGTCCGGTTTTCCGGTCCACAAATGGCCCACGATTCACACCCGAACTTCACATCCAAGATGGCCAACAAGGAATACCAGCACTATACCGGTTATCCAAGTGGTCTGCGGACCACCACTGGTGCGGAAATGCTTGAGAAGCATCCGGAAAAGATTCTTCGGGAAGCCGTTCGTCGCATGCTTCCCAAAAATAAACTGGCAACCAAAATGCTGGATCGTCTGAAATTGTATGTTGGCCCAGAGCACAAGCATCAGGCGCAGAACCCACAACCTCTGCCCGAGCATTTGCTGCGTGGCTGTGAAAAGGCCTGAGTCAGGCTTGAGTCGAACCGTTCAAATCAGCCTACGCTGACACCCTGTATGCTGACACAGTCGAGATAATTAGCAAGTAAAAACCATGAGTACCGATATTCCTCAGGATGATCAATCCTCAACCTCAGAATCAGCAGCCGTGCCCCAGTTAACTCTGGGTGAAGGGGTTGCCACTGGAGAGGCAGTCAGCTCAGAGCCGGATGAAGTCTATCAGCCGACCATTCGTGGCCGATTGGACAAGTTCGGAACCGCCATCGGAACCGGTCGTCGGAAAACCTCCGTCGCTCGGGTTCGCATTAAAGACGGGAGCGGAAAAGTCACCGTCAACGGTCGTGATCTGGAAGATTTCTTCCGACTGGAGCGGGATCGCAAAATGGTGTTGGCTCCAGTTGTCGCTGTTGGTGAAACAGGTAAGCTCGATATCTGGGTTCGCGTGAACGGTGGTGGAATCACAGGCCAGGCTGGTGCCGTGGTGCTGGGAATTGCCCGGGCACTGCAGGTGAGAAATGAATCCTTCCACAGTATCCTGGCTGAGGGCGGATACCTGACACGTGATGACCGGATGGTGGAACGTAAGAAGTACGGCCTTCGCAAAGCTCGCCGCAGCTTCCAGTTCTCCAAGCGTTGATGCCATTCGCATCATGCTGCACAGACTTGTGTGGCTGAGCGATTCAGCAAAAATCCGGCCCGGTTCAGGCCGGATTTTTTTTGGCATGCCGGCAGATCAAAAGACGGGAACACGGAATGTATAACACATTACTGCTACCAGACCTTCGATTGATGCTGATCGAGAACGACACCAGGGCGATGTCGGAACTCGGGGAGGTCCTGTTTCCTGCAGACACTGCCGAACTGCTGGCAGAACTTGCTCCCGAAGAAGCTGTCACCGTGTTGATGCAGATCCGGCTTGAGCGTCGCGTCGAGATCTTCGTCTTCCTGCCATTACAGTTTCAAATTGAACTGGTCGAGAAGATGGATCGGAAAGATCTGTCTCGTCTGCTTGAGGAAATGGCGGCGGATGACCGTGTGGACTTGCTGGAACGGCTCGATCCCGGACATGTGGAACGGCTGTTGCCTTTGATTGCCCAGGCCGAACGGGCCGATATCCGTAAACTGCTTTCCTATCCGGATGGCTCGGCCGGTTCGATCATGACGACCGAATACGCCTCGCTTCCCAAGAATATTACGGTCCGGGAGGCCTTCGAGCGCTTGCGCGTTCAGGCGCCGGATCGAGAGACGATCTATTACATTTATATCATCGATAATGATCGACGTCTCATCGGCTTTGTTTCGATGCGACGACTCATCCTCTCAAAACCGGACCAGGAACTGGCCTCCATCATGCAGCAGGACGTGATTTCCGTCCGGGTGGATGATGACGATGAATACGTTGCCAGTCTGGTTCACCGCTATGACTTCATTGCCATTCCCGTGGTCGATGCGGAAAATCGGCTGGTGGGGATCATCACGCATGACGATGCTGCTGATGTCATGCGGGAGAAAGCCGAGGAAGATCAGCATCGTCTGGCAGCCGTTGAGCCGCTGGAAGATTCCTATCTGACAACACCGGTTCTGGTCCTGGCACAAAAGCGGGGCGTGTGGCTCTTTTTCCTTCTTGGGGCTGCCGTGTTAACCGCCTGGGTACTGCAGTATTTTGAAGGGGGAGATGATCACAGCTGGATCATCATGTTCTTGCCTCTGGTGCTGGCCAGCGGAGGGAATGCGGGTTCGCAATCTGCCGCACTGGTGATCTCGGCACTGGCCCGCGACCAGGGGAAGCTGAAATCGGGCGGCGCCTTTCATGTGCTGTTTAGAGAGCTTTCACTCAGTTCATTGCTGGGTGGCTCGGTTGCCCTGATCTCATTCCTGTGTGCGTGGCTGCTGACAGGAAATCCATGGCCTGCGGTGATTGTTTCCTCAACAGTATTGCTGGTGGTTGTTCTGGCCGCCATGACCGGAGCCGCGTTACCGATCATTATTCAATCACTTGATGCTGATCCGGCTTACATGTCCACGCCACTCATCGCCGCCATGGTGGATGTAATCGGCGTCATCATCTACTTCAACGTCGCCCGCCTGGTGCTGGGGCATTACCCGGTGTAGCGGAAATACTCTGCTTTCTGTGTTCAATGCGCATGGCAGGACCAGAGCTTTGGCCGCACAGCGATCTCTCAGGATTCGACGGGCATGCGGGCTTCTTTGATGCTTCCGAGCCTGCGAGCTTGCGCTGCTGAGGCATCGATATTGAGCAGAATGGTGGTTTTCCACTGAGGATTCTGGGGGACGAACTGCCAGTGCAGAATCACGGCACAACTCTGGTGAACCAGTTCAAACCCTCCTTCAGACTGGCTGACTGTTTCAATCGGACAGGTCCAGATTCCCGCCCGCTCCGAAGTTTCGAGGCTTACGTCGACACCCAGCCATTCATCCACCAGTCCAATCCGAGACTGATTTTGCAGGTCGAGTTCTTCACCCAGTTGGCCGTAGATCTGGCCATCTTCACCATAGTAGGAGCGATTATCCACATTGGATGGCATCGACGAGAAATTGAATTCTACTGCGAAGTGAACCGGAGTTCCCGGAGTCAGTTCATCCAGTCGGTAATCAATTTTCAGCTCGGATGGAGCGGTCTGAGTGAGTGTAATACTCTTGGTAAGGATTGGAGTCTGATTGCTCCAGCGGCAGCGGCGGGAGAGAATTGCCGAAACCCGGCCCGGCTGTCGTTCGACACTGGTTTGAAATACGGCATGCTCCGCTTCGCCTGCCTGGAAACTATCGCTGCAGAACTGATCGAAAGTGCAATCGAGCGGGAGGACATGGTCAACCAGGCTTTTTCGTGCCCATTGATCATAGGCCAGTTTCTGGTCGAGGTTTTCCTGCTTGAAGACAATATTCTCGGAGACAGATGCAGTTTCGCTGCCGCCGACCAGGCTTCCTGATGCATACGCTCGAATGGTTTCATGGTAAGGTTCCGGTCTGCGATCGAGCGTGGCCATCAGGTTGACGAACGCCGTCCTCGAGTCCAGTTCATAAATGTGCCCCCCCTGAGCGGGGCTGAGGTAGGCAACCAGCTGATCGCTGGCGAGGCGGACTTCCTGACGGGCATCGAGATTGAGATCTCCCGCTTCGATATCGACCCAGCGTCCGGTTCGGCCACACAGTTCCTCGAGGGCGTTATCGGCATGAATCAGGTGATGATAAATCGCATTCCGCAGATGGGGCAGATACAGCCCGCCAAACGCTCCATGCCAGTAAGGACAGTTGCATTGACTGCGATACAGGTGGTCCAGAGCGGCACGGAAACGGGCTGAAGAACTCAGATCCGGTTCCCTCTGAATCAGATCATCAAGTCGATCACTGATCTCCCTCATGCGGCAGTACATTTCCTGGCTTTCCGGATACTTCACCAGAAAGTTGCGCCAGAAACCGCCACGCAGCAATCGTCGAACTTCCGGCCAGCCCGGATCATTCCGGTGTTCCCGCTGCAGCCTGATGAGTTCGAGCTGACGATCGGTCGGCAAAGCCCATTCGGTCATTTCCCGGTAGCTGCAGTCTGGCAGATAGCATCGTCCCAGCGGTGAAACTTCTTCAATCGCCTGAGAGAAGGTCACCACGCGAATCCATTCCTGGTTGTCGGTCAACAACTGGAAGAATCGATGGAGCCAGCCTTCTTCGTAAACATGTCGGTGAGAACCTGGCCAGGTCCCGAATTTTTCACCATCATCACCAAATGCAACCACCGCTTCTGGTTGCTTTTCCCGTACCTCAGCCAGCCAGTCAATTGTTTCCTGAGGTTCTGCAAACGGAATGGTATATCGCAGTTTCTCGGCAATCGGAAAGACCGACAGCATGTGTCCGTCATCTTCCGTGACGAAATACCCATACAGGTCATCATTGCCGAAGCCCGCATTTTTGAAGTGAAAATCATCCAGAACCGTGTATTCCAGTCCGGACTGAACCACATCTCTGGTAAAGGACTGCTCCCACACCCGTTCTGGAACCCACATGCCGCGTGGAGGAACACCAAACGCCTGCGTCAAGTGATCCGAATAGGCAGTCATTTGGCCGATCCGGTCACGTGAGGGAATGCTGGCCAGAATTGGCTCATAAAACGGACCACCCAGAATCTCGATCTGACCGCTCTCGACCATGCGGCCAAGTCGTTCGATATATTCGGGTCGATGCCGATGGATCCAGTCCAGGAGGCTCCCCGAGTTGTGCAGAGAAATCCGGACGGCTGGATACTGTTCAAGAACATCCAGAAAGGAGATGTAACTGTCCTGGTAAGCCTGTTCGATGACGTGATCGAAATTTCCCACCGGCTGATGGTTGTGAATCGCAATGATCAGGCGAATCGGGCCGGACATATTTCCACCTACCTTTGAAGATGTCGTACTCTCAGATCCTTCGTGTTTCCCGGTCTGGCATTAACTGACATTGGGACCGGGACTTGAGACGCCGCACTATCTTACTGGAGTTGCAGACATTCGAAAATGAGAGAGGACAGCAGATTCGGCCATCTGTCCGAATCTTTGATGTTGAGTTAAAATGGGCAATCTGTGTGTGCGGGTACAGAATTGAACTTCCTCATGACAAACCTTGGATGGTAAAGTTCCCGCTCATCAGACAATCAGAGATGCTGCTATCCATCCAGGATGCCAAATGGCAAATTTGGCGGTGAACGTTCTGCAGCAAAAAAGGAGGCAAGGATGCCATTACTCGAATGTATCGATCTGGTCAAAGACTATCCCGGTGGAAAACGGGCCGTTGACGGGGTCAGTTTTGATATTGAAAAAGGCGAGATTGTTGGGTTGCTGGGACCCAACGGGGCTGGAAAATCCACCACCTTCAAAATGACCTGCGGACTGGTCACTCCCACCGAAGGGAAAGTGCTGTTAAACGGCAAAGATGTGACCCGCTGGCCCATGTATAAACGTGCCCGGCTGGGTATGGGTTATCTGCCACAGGATGAAAGCGTCTTCGGCAAGTTACGGGTCGACGACAACATCCGGGCCATTCTTGAATTCATGCCCCTGAGTGCCAGGGACCGGAACCGGCGGATCGAAGAACTGCTGGGACAGTTTGGTCTGCTGGACAAGAAGAAACAGATTGCCGGTACGCTCTCCGGTGGAGAACGTCGTCGACTGGAAATAGCCCGTTGTCTGGCCAGCGACCCGGAACTGATCCTGCTGGATGAACCATTCACGGGGATCGATCCGGTCACCATCAACGGGATTCAGGATATCATTTATGATTTGCGGGACCGGGGAATTTCGATCCTGCTCACAGACCATCGTGAACGGGAAACACTGACGATCACAGATCGCAGCAATATCATCTGTGCCGGTCGCGTTCTGGTCTCCGGAGATGCCGAAACGGTTCTGCGAGACGAAATGGCCCAGCGTTTATACTTTGGCAGCCGTTTTGATGCCGAATCGATTATCGAAGAAAAAGGCAACTATCGTACCTCGATCAACCGGGCCGCCTGAGAAGGTACGGAAAGCATTCCCTTCCCGGCTGCGCCGCTCTCCCGGAGGGCATTGGTATTTACACAAATCAAGTTGGAATTCAAATGCCGC
>JAGQQT010000153.1 GCA_020426065.1 Planctomycetaceae bacterium
GCTTCTTCACGGATCGACTGAAATCGAACAACATCGAGATCAGCATGGATGGCAAAGGCCGCGCTTTGGACAACGTGTTCATCGAACGTCTGTGGCGATCGCTGAAGTACGAGGACATTTATCTGAAGAGTTACGAAACTGGAGCCGATTGTTACAGAGGGCTGAAAGACTATTTCAAATTCTACAGTCACGAACGACCGCATCAGGGACTGGACTACCGCACCCCATGGGAAGTCCACAACAGCCTCAACTGACCACCATCGTCGCCCCCGCGAATCCACCTAACGATTCAGCCAAAGTGGTCCGATAACCGGGGTCCACTTCAGGGTTCCGCGAAGCTGCGGATGAAATTGGTGAAGGACTGCTCGCCGACAAGTTTCGTACCATTGCAGATCAGCGTGCCCAGAACGCACGCGAACTGAAATCTTACGTAGAGTTCAATGGCGAACAGGCCGACACAGAAGGTTCATATCTGGCAGCAATGCACCGCTGTTGGATGAAATGTCGCGAACACTTCAGTACAAACGATACTTATGCGATTGTGGCTGAAGCAGAGCGTGGAGAAGACTATATCAAGGCGGCTTACGAGGATGCTTTGAAAGATCATCCTGGTTCTGCCATGAGCGATATTCTTCATAATCAGCATGCTGCTGTGAAAATGGATCACGACATGATTCGTGATTTGCAGGATAACATGAAACAGTGCCATTGATCTGACCTTTTGTCAGCCACTGTTTCCTTATTTTTAAACGGGTTATCCAGTTACTGGTTAACCCGTTTTTTTATATTTGTATACTGTGGTTTATTGAGAGCGGATCACAGTCCTGGAACATTTGGTCCGAGTGATCAGCCAGCAGTCTCTGCCCGTTTATTTTGGAGTGGCAAGACACAGGTGTTCTTGTGGTAACCGTCTGGTGATGAAATCCTTCAGAGCGATGGTCGTGGATTATAAGGTCGGCAACTAGCCTGCAGGGAAACATGGCAGAAGTGCCTGGAAGAATCTGTCAACAACAGGGGCAAAAGCCTGTTGCCTTTGCAATATGGATGATTCGAAGCTTAATGCGTCTTAAAGGAAAGTAGAAGCATTTGAATCCGTTTTAACCAGCCTGTTGTTCTGCAAACTGGTCTAAAGCTCGATCCAGTTGCATCAGCTGGAGTTCAAAAATCTGAGATTCGTTCTGAATGGATTCGAAATTCGATACCGTGCAATATTCTTCCCAACGCACGATCGTCTGGTAGGCTGGCCAATTCAGTCCAAAGTTTCCTACCAGGCCTTTTATGGAATGCAGGGCAAGCTTGAGTTCCTGCTGTTTCTCTCCCTGCAGGTGACGGATAATCTCCTCAAATCGTTGCTGATAATCTTCCTGGTACATCTTCCCCAGGTCGATCAGCAATTCCTGATTGCCTCCCATACGTTTGAGGGCATCATCAAACAGGCTCCCCTGTGTTGTCAAATTCATGGAGTGATTGTCCATCTGCTTTTCTTTTGTCTGGGGAGTACGCTCAGAGAGAGAACTGTTTGCCAGTTTTTCCACACGATCGAGGAGTTCAGCGGCATTCAGTGGTTTAGTCAGGTAATCATTTGCCCCGGTTTTCATAGCGCGTTCGCGATCTGAGTTTAACGCATGAGCAGTGACAGCGATAATGGGTATTTTGGCATGGTGTGGATCTTCCAGTTTTCGAATAAATTCTATCGCCTGAAATCCATCCATCGTGGGCATCTGCAGATCCATCAGCACGACGTCATAATGATTCGTCAGGATACGATTTACCGCTTCCCGACCATTGCTGGTCAGGTCAATGATGTGCCCCCGACGTTTCAAAATCTGCTCGATAACTTTCTGGTTGGCCTGGGTATCTTCTGCCACCAGAATCTTCAGTGAAAGATCCTTGTTTTTCACGATGCGTGGCGGAGATGGGACCTGGAGTGATTCCTGTCCATGGATGCAGGTCACGAGGGCATCAAACAGAGAGGAACGTGATGTTGGTTTTGGCAATAAGGCAGCCAGATTGGCCTGGTTGACTTCATCTTCATATAAATGACGATCTGTGCTGGAGATCATCATTACGCAATGCTCTGGAGCGATCTGGTCCTGCTCGGCCTGTTTCAACAACTCAAACCCGTTCATCTCTGGCATCAGGGCATCAATCAGCATTACAGAATATCGTTTTCCTGCCTTTTCGGATTCTCTCAGTTTCTCCAGGGCAACTCTGGCCGAGGTAGCTGTTTCCACTTCAGCGCCCCAGTTACACAGCATCTCCTCAGTGACCTGCAGTTGGGTGTTGTTGTCATCAACAATCAGAATTCTCTGAGTATCAAAGTTGTGCAGGTGGAGAGAACTCTTGCCAGTATTGATCAGGTCGTCCAATTTGAGAGTGAGAAAAACGGAAAACTCGCTGCCGCATCCTGGAGTACTGGTCAGTTCAATCCTGCCATCCATTCGATGAATGATTTCCTGGCAGATAGCCAGTCCCAGACCGGTTCCACCGTACTGACGGGTATAAGAGGAGTCTGCCTGGGAAAACGGCTCAAAGATGACCTTCTGATCTTCTGGGGAAATCCCCACACCTGTGTCACGAACGTGAATAACGATGCCAGCCAGGCACGGATCATCCATCGGGGTTGAGGACACCTTGACGAAGATTTCACCCGATTCGGTAAATTTGATCGCATTGGCAATCAGGTTAACCAGCACCTGTCTCAGCCGTGATTTGTCCCCCACAATATATTTGGGGACATCCCGATCGATGTGTTCAATCAACTCCAGTCCGCGTTCATGGGCACGATGGCTGAGTGTTTTAACAGTCTGGTCGATCAGCTCATGCAGGTGAAAAGGTTCGGGGTGTAATTCGAACACTCCCGATTCGATCTTGGAGAAATCCAGTACCTGATTGATCAAAGACAGCAGAGACTCTGCTGATTCCAGGGATGTGAGCAGATAATCCTCAACTGTGGCAGATTGAGTTTCGTCAATCGCCAGTTCTGTCATGCCGATGATTCCATTGAGGGGAGTACGCAACTCATGGCTGACATTGGCCAGGAAATCGTTCTTCGCCTGGCTGGCAGCCAGTGCAGTTTTCACGGCGTCCTCCAGTTCCGTTCGAATCCGATGACTCTCCGTATTATCCAGAATGAAGGCGATCATCTCCTCGGGAGTTTCCGAGAGAGCGGCACCCATTAACAGATGTTTTTGTTCCCCATCACTGTTATGAATGATTTTCTCATAGAGAGTTGTCCGACCGCTTTTTTTCAACTCCTGAACAGCCAGTTGATCCCGTTCGTGATGTTCAGGGATTGTGATCGCCTGCCAGTTTAGCTTGCCCTGACGGACATGATCCAGATCGCAGCCTACCAGTTCGAGGAATGCATCATTCGCGTCAATGACGGTGCCATCCAGCCTCGCCATCATGAAGCCAATGATGTTTGAATCGATCAGTGTGCGAAATGTGGATTGCCATGCATTGAGCTTTTCATGGGCATCGGAAGCCTGTTTGTAAAAGCGATTTGCAGAAGAACGGGAGCGCTGCAGCTTGCCCACAATGGTACAGGCCAGACTCCCTTCCAGCAGAAAGACCAGCAGATGCCACAAGGGGCGGTAATCTGAACTTTCCAGCATACGCTGAAATGGCAGGTAATACACAAGCACTGTTAGAGAGGAGGCTGCCAGGGCACTGATACCGGCAACATATCCTCCAAACCAGGCAGAAATCAGAATTGCAGCCGGGAACATCAGGAATGGGACATCCTGCTGTTCAACACCAAAGTCTACCAGTTCTTTTACAGCCAGTGTCGCCAGAGTGGCGACCAGGCCCATGATGATCTGTTGCAAAGTTTTGTTCATGGTCCGCATCTGGTCAGGTCCCGCTCAGTCCGTAGTCGTCATGTTGACCAGTTCTAGTCATCTACACTGATGTTTTTGTCGACACGGATCCCAAAAGTGGCAATTCGGTCTCGGATTTTGCCTCGCGTAATCCCCAGAATCTCCGAAGCTCGTGACTGGTTTCCATTGGTGTACTGCAGGACCCGGGTGATCAGCAGCTTTTCCATTTCCTCCAGCGTTTCTGCATACAGATCCTTACTGTCTTCATCCAGTCGCTGTTCGATGAAGGACAGCAGTTGAAAGTTCTGCTGTTCGTTTCCGGGTGTCGATGGGACCTTCTGAACAGGAGTAGACTCTTCTTCCGTGTGCAATTCCGGAGGAAGACATTGCGGAATGATCACGGTGCCGGTTGTGTTTAGTAATGTGCGGCGGATAACACTTTGCAGCTCACGGACATTGCCAGGCCAGTGATACTTTTTCAGGATCTCCAGAGCCTGGGGAGAAATACCCTCGACGTCGGATCGTCCCATTTCCTGACATGCTCTGGTTAGAAAGTATTCGATCAGCTGAATCAGGTCTTCTCCCCGCTGATTGAGCGGGGGGAGATTGATCGTGATACCATTCAGTCTGTAATACAGATCCGCTCTGAATGTACCCTCCTCGACCATTGATTCCAGATCACGATTGGTCGCGGCAATGATGCGAACATCGGTTTCGATGGTTTCATTTCCGCCGACTCTCTCAAATCGCTGTTCCTGGAGGAGTCTGAGAACTTTTCCCTGAACGAGGGGAGTCATGTCTCCGATTTCATCCAGGAAAATCGTACCTCCATTACATTGCTCAAACTTACCGATGCGGCGTTTCTCGGCACCCGTAAACGCTCCTTTTTCATGACCGAACAGCTCGCTTTCCAGCAGCTGATCGGGAATCGCGGCACAATTGACTGCCAGAAAGCTTTCCTCAATACGATCAGAATGATTGTAAAGCGCCCTTGCCACCAGTTCTTTACCGCAACCACTTTCTCCACGTATCAGCACGGTGACCTTCTGGCGGGCAGCACGTCCGATCTGCTTGAAGACTTCGAGCATGGCCGGGCTGCGGCCAATGAATTGATCTCCCAGGTGGACATCCATTTCCTGGGTGGGAATCGCGACGGGTACACTCATCAGCTTGTGAGATTCTACGGCCTGCTCAACAAGGTCTTTTAGTTGCGGTAGGTCCAGAGGCTTGGTGACGTATTCATACGCTCCCAACTGCATCGCTTCGATGGCGATCGAGCTTTCCGCAGCGGCGGTGATGAAAATAATCGGGATCCGCCGATCGATTTCACGAATTCTTTCAAACAGATCCAGACCGGAAACATGAGGCAGATTGACGTCGAGGAGAATCACATCTGGTTTCTGATCAAGCACAAGTTGTAATCCGCTCTGGCTGTCACCTGCTTCGAAGCAGGTAACCTGATCTCCGCTCAAAAAACGACTGATCTGATGACGGATGACGCGATCATCATCTATAACAAGAACTTTGCTCATGGATTGCTTGCTGTTTGGAGTGGTGTTGACAGAGGGAGTATGACCCTTGCAGGATTCAATCGTCAATTGGGGGCTATGATATGACTGTTGAGGTGGGGCGGCAAATGTGATCATGCTATGAACTTTTCCTGAGTGGAAATGTTTTACAGAAGATGAATCTGAAATGATGTGGCAGGATTCAATTACGAACAAAACATGTAAAAAGTCCCGGCATCATCAAAGACGACGGGACTTGAATTCGTTCGATTATTTGCGGGCGATAATGTAGACCGCATGAATCACTCCCGGGAAATAACCCAAAAGTGTCAGGACGATGTTCAGCCAGAAATGCAGCCCCAGTCCAACTTCGAAGAAGACACCGACAGGAGGTAGCAAAACGGAAAACATCACCTTGATGAAATCCCCAAGAGTTGAATCACGTTGAGTTGTCATGGACATATCAGTTCTCCTTTGGATGCATTAATGAATTTCAGTTTTCAAGTGGATCAGTGGGATCCATTAATTCGGAATTCTGTTTCTAATAATCAGACTTCGACTCTGCGTCCAAACAGCAGGCTGATGACAAACAGCACCAGAAAGACGACAAACAGCATGCGGGCAATTGCCAGGGATGTTCCTGCCACCAAACCAAAGCCCAGTAGTCCTGCGATCAGGGCGATAATCAGGAAAGTTAAAGACCAGTTCAGCATGATCTGCTCCTTTGTTTTTGTTACTAATGAAAGCTCCTCGTGTTGTTTGGATGACATCGCATTTACCGTGCCAAATCATTTTCCGCTGGTTTTTCAGGGATTTTGCCTGATTTGTCGTGAAAAACTGATCGATGAGCGATCAGTTTTGTCATAATTGGTCGGTCAGCGATCAATTACCGCCAGCAGAATCAGGCTGAATTGTGATGAAATCATCTCTGCAGATGTCCAGACCAACTGAGTTCCTTGTCAATTGATTCAAGATGCAAAAGAATTAAAAGAGTTAACGAATTGACTGTGCCAAGAATTTTCAGACCATGACTGACAGGCTTGATCTCGATTTTCATCGCAATCCCGCGATCCTCACGCATGTCATTGATGCGATGGCAGATGGCTTGTTTACAGTTGATGCTCAAGGGACTTTCATCGCCTGGAGTGAAGGGGCGGAGCGGATCACGGGATATTCGCGAGAAGAAATCGAGGGACAACCCTGTTCCATTCTTGAAGGACAGAACTGTAAAGGTTTTGCCACGCTCAAAAATCTGTTGCAGACTTCGCAACCATGTGCAACCAACGGAATCTGTAATCAGGAATGCAAGCTGCTCTCGAAAGATGGCAGGGAGATTTACATTCTTGGAAATGTCCGGCTCTTTACAGATGCTCAGGGCAATACAATAGGAGCGGTGGGCTGCTTTACCGACCTGACTTCTTTCGTCCTGTCGAATGAAAGAATTGCTCTCCTTGAAGAGCAGAATCGTCAACGCAATCAGTTCTCCGATCTGATTGGGAAAAGTGACCTTATGCAGGAGGTCTTTCGGCGGTTACGGCTCGCCGGGCAAAGTGATGTGAGCGTTTTCATCTCGGGAGAATCCGGCACGGGTAAAGAACTGGCTGCTCGCGCGATCCATCAATCCAGTTCCAGAGCCAAAAAACCGTTTATTGCCGTCAACTGTTCTGCCATACCTGAAACATTGCTGGAGAGTGAACTGTTCGGTCATGTGAAGGGGGCATTCACAGGGGCGATCCATGATAAGATTGGTCTGTTTCAGGCAGCCGATGGAGGGACTCTGTTCCTTGATGAGATCGGAGACCTCTCTCCTATGCTGCAACTCAAACTGCTGCGAGTGTTGCAGGAGCGTGAAGTGCATCGCGTGGGAGACGATCTGCCGCACAAAGTGGACGTGAGGCTGATCACGGCCACCAATCGGGATTTGAAATCGCTGATCCGCGATGGCAGCTTTCGTGAAGACTTTTACTATCGGATTCATGTCTTTGAAATTCGCCTGCCCTCACTTCGCGAACGAAAAGAAGATATTCCGTTGCTGGTGCAGCATTTCCTGGAAGAGTTTTCCCGGCAATACGGACGCTCGAAAGTTGGTATTGCCCGAGACGCCCTGG
This sequence comes from Planctomycetaceae bacterium, assembly GCA_020426065.1. Taxonomy (GTDB): domain Bacteria; phylum Planctomycetota; class Planctomycetia; order Planctomycetales; family Planctomycetaceae; genus Rubinisphaera. The sequence goes on from JAGQQT010000153.1 coordinate 7,438, forward strand.
CACAACTCATGGATCACAACTGGCCTGGTAACATTCGTGAGTTACGGAATGCAATCGAACACGCATTTGTGACACTCAGTGGAGATCGTGTCATGCTGGTTGACCTGCCGCTCGATGTCCGAAAGCCAGCTTCTTTTGATCACTCACAGCGGACTGCACAGCCAGTCCCGCGATTGGATTCAGCAGATTCTCCCAGTCAGGAATTGAGTCCTGAAGAACTTGAGGAGAAGAGGCAGCTGACAGCGTTGCTCGAGGAAATGGGGGGCAATAAGACCGCTGCTGCCAAAAGGCTGGGAGTCAGTCGCGTGACGATGTGGAAGAAAACGCGGAAGTACGGACTGTAATCTCTGCTATGCACCTGTTTAACCAGGATGTGAACTGCCTTGCCCCCTGATTGCTTACAGGGGTTAACATGAGTTAGCGCTAATACTTTTGTTGTTAGCGCTAATCGCTTTCAGGGTGGTTTATTAACGCTCCCAGATTTTTCTGATACGCGCAAGTCACAACATATCAATGACATGCGTCTTGTATATTCAAATTGACCGGATGCGTGGCACAGCATTTGTTAATTGGATTAACCACTGACCTGCAGCGATCTGAATGATTCAAACTGTTCCAGCTAAAGGAATAAGCCATGTTACTCAAGCAATATTATCTCGGATGTCTGGCTCACGCTTCTTACATGATTGTGGATGAACGGACGAAGGTGGCGGCCGTGGTTGATCCACAGCGGGATATTGATCAGTACCTGCGGGATGCCGAAGAAAACGGCTGGCAGATCAAATACGTGTTTCTGACACACTTCCATGCAGACTTCGTAGCCGGGCACATTGAAATGCGTGACCGGACCGGGGCAGAGATTTATCTGGGAGCCAATGCCCAGGCCGAATACGAGTTCATGGGGCTCAAAGATGGGGATGTGGTTGAGTATGGAGATGTTCGGTTACAGATCTTGGAAACTCCGGGGCACACTCCTGAAGGGATTTCAATCCTGGTGTTCGATCTGGTTAAAAACGAATCCGTGCCCCATGCCGTATTGACCGGCGATACGTTGTTTATTGGTGATGTCGGTCGACCC
>JAGQQT010000154.1 GCA_020426065.1 Planctomycetaceae bacterium
GTACCTGGGACTGCAGACCATTTACGATCGCTACCTGATTCACGTTGATGGCCGCCGAATCGAGACACCGCAATACTTCTGGATGCGGGTTGCGATGGGGCTGGCAATCAATGAAGGGGATCAGAAAGAGCAGCGGGCAATTGAGTTTTACGAAATGCTCTCCTCGATGCGGTTCACTTCCGCTACGCCCACCCTGTTCAACTCAGCCACGCCGCATCCGCAGCTCAGTTCGTGTTACCTGTCGACCGTCAGTGACGATCTGGAACACATCTTCAAGGTCATTTCCGATAACGCCAAACTCTCCAAATGGGCTGGCGGCCTGGGGAATGACTGGACCAACATTCGTGCAACGAACTCACACATTCATGGCACGAATGGTCAGAGCCAGGGTGTGATTCCGTTCCTGAAAGTTGTCAACGATACTGCCGTCGCAGTTAATCAGGGTGGCAAGCGGAAAGGGGCCGTCTGTGCCTACCTGGAAAGCTGGCACCTGGATATCGAAGAGTTTCTGGATCTGCGAAAGAATACGGGAGATGATCGTCGGCGTACGCACGATATGCACACCGCCAACTGGATTCCAGACCTGTTCATGAAACGGGTCGAAGCGAATCAGGAATGGACGCTGTTCAGCCCGGATGAAGTTTCCGATCTGCACAACCTGACAGGCCGTGCCTTTGAAGAACGATATTGCCACTACGAGCGGCTGGCTGAAGAGGGCGAGATTGACCTGTTCCGCAAGGTCAATGCCCTCGAACTCTGGCGAAAGATGCTGACCCGGCTGTTCGAAACAGGACACCCCTGGATCACGTGGAAAGATCCTTCCAACATCCGCTCACCGCAGGATCACTGCGGAGTGGTGCACAGCAGCAATCTCTGCACCGAGATTCTGCTGAACACTTCCGAGGGAGAAACGGCCGTCTGCAACCTGGGTTCGGTCAACCTGAAAGCCCACATTATCGATGGCCGGCTGGACCTGTCTTTGCTGCAGGAAACCGTAACCACGGCCATGCGGATGCTCGATAACGTGATCGACATCAACTACTACCCCACTGCCGAAGCGGGCAATGCCAACAAACGGCATCGTCCGGTTGGCTTGGGTCTGATGGGATTCCAGGATGCTCTCCTGGCCCAGGGACTCAGCTACTCCAGTCCGGAAGCGGTTGAATTTGCCGACCACAGCATGGAAGCGATTTCCTACTTTGCCATCCTGGCTTCTTCTGAACTGGCACGTGAGCGGGGAACTTACAGCAGCTACACCGGCTCCAAATGGGATCGGGGACTGCTCCCGATCGACTCTCTCGCCCTGCTTGAGCAGGAACGTGGTCAGTCGATCGATGTGAATCGTTCCAGCCAGATGAACTGGGAATCTGTCCGAGAGCATGTTCGTCAGTTCGGTATGCGAAACAGTAACTGCATGGCTATTGCTCCTACGGCAACCATTTCCACCATCATTGGTGTCTCTCAGTCCATCGAGCCGAGCTACAAACACCTGTATGTGAAAAGTAATCTCTCCGGTGAATTCACCCAGGTCAACTCGGTTCTGGTGACCGAACTGAAGAGCCGTCGCCTGTGGGATCAGGAAATGCTCGATACCCTCAAATACTACGACGGCGTGCTGGCCGACATCGATCGGATTCCGCAGGACATCAAGGATCGTTACCAGACCGCCTTCGAAGTAGATCCGTACTGGCTGCTCGAATGTGCCGCCCGTCGACAGAAGTGGATCGACATGGGTCAGTCGCTCAACCTGTATATGCAGGATCCGAGCGGGAAGAAGCTCAACGACATGTACTTCAGCGCCTGGAAGAAGGGCCTTAAAACCACCTACTACCTGCGGTCGCTGGCCGCGACCCAGGTGGAAAAATCCACGGTTGATGTCAACAAGTTCGGCATTCAGCCCCGCTGGATGAAAAACAAATCGGCCTCGGGAGACATCCGCCTTGACCGCGGACACAACCCGGAAGCCGTCGCCGTCGAAACCGTCATCCCGGCCACCATGGTCGGCCAGGTCTGCGACCCCAACAACCCTGACTGCGAAGCATGTCAGTAGGGGATAGGCGTTATCAACAGAATTGAATCAACCGCAAGTTTTGAGCATTGAAGCTCTAACTCCTAGCGCCTAATACCTACCGCTTAACACCTACATTGAAAGGATTTCTCATATGGCTCTCAGTAGTATTTTTGAACAGCAGATTCTTGATACTCCGACCGAACGGTTTCATGCCAACCAGAAACGGTTGATCAATTGTGCGAAGGTGGATGTCAATCAGCTCATGCCCATCAAGTATCACTGGGCGTGGGAGCATTACCTGAATGGATGTGCCAACCACTGGATGCCAACTGAAGTGCCGATGACCAAGGATATTGAAATCTGGAAGTCCAATAAGCTCTCTGCAGACGAGCGACTCGTCATCATGCGGAACCTGGGCTTCTTTTCCACTGCCGAATCGCTGGTGGGAAACAACCTTGTGCTGGCCATCTTCAAGCATGTCACGAATGCCGAGTGCCGTCAGTATCTGCTCCGCCAGGCTTTTGAAGAAGCCGTCCACACTCACACCTTCCTGTACGTGGTGGACAGCCTGGGCCTGAATGAAGGCGAAGTCTTCAACATGTATCACGAAGTTCCGGTCATTGCCCGCAAAGATCAGTTCGAAATGAAACTGACCGCTGAAGTGCTCGACGAGAACTTCTCGACCGATACCTTTGAAGGCCGTCAGCAGTTCCTGAAGAACCTGATCGGGTACTACCTGATCATGGAAGGGATTTTCTTCTACACCGGTTTCGTGATGATCCTCTCTTTCCACCGCCGGAACCTGATGACCGGAATTGGCGAGCAGTTCCAGTACATCCTGCGGGATGAAACCATTCATCTGAACTTCGGCATCGATCTGATCAATGGGATCAAGAACGAAAATCCGGAAATCTGGACTCCCGAGTTCCAGGCAGAAATCCTGGGCCTGGTCCGTGAAGCGGTCGAACTGGAAATTGATTACGCTAACGATTGCCTCCCACGCGGCGTGCTGGGTCTGAACGGGCAGCTGTTCCGGGATTACGTTCAGCACATCGCTGATCGTCGTCTGGAAAGAATTGGTCTGCCAACCCAGTACAGCTCCAGCAATCCGTTCCCCTGGATGAGTGAAACGATGGACCTGGCGAAGGAAAAGAACTTCTTCGAAACCCGCGTTACCGAATACCAGACCGGCGGCACACTCAGCTGGGATTGAAAGAGTCTCTGATTTGAGCTCATTGCGACGGGTTTCAGCAACTGCTGAGACCCGTTTTTTATTGCGCCAGGAAAATCCTGCATACCAATGGAAAACGCCTCAGATCTTGAGACCTGAGGCGTTTTTACGCACGTCCGGTTTGGTTCCCTTTGACGCGGGTTGCAATGCCGCGCTTGATGAGCCGTGTCCTCGGTGAGCGACTCGTTCGCAACGCGAATCGGTTCACCCGGCAGCAACAATGGGGAGATTCGACCAGCCGCCCGGCAGCCAAGTGGATTTATCAGCTCACAATGTGGGACGCTCTTGTGTGTGGCGTTCCGTCAACACCGTGATGCCGTTTTGCATCATCTCCGTGCGACAATTGAAGCTCAAAAAAATCCGAACGGCAACTGAGTTTGAATGCGGGCGGCCAATCTCAGGAATTTTCAATCCACTCGGCCGGTACAACCGTTTCAATCGGTTCATTTTCCGTGGTTTCAGCCGGCGGCGAGAAGATCAGATAGCTGATTCCGAACACAATCGCGGCGGTCAGGACAACAATCGCGGCAATGATCCAGGGCCACGGAAGATCTTTCTGCTCTGCTTCCTGGGTTTCGGCCAGTTTCCGTTTGGCGATGTGAGCAGCATTTCGTCCAGCAACGGACGATGGTTCCTGAGGACCTTTGCGGCGACGCTGGGCAGCATTGGACTGTTCCCGCCCTGAGGCATTGGAAGAACGCTGGGGACCGGAATCCAGGCCAGCACGACTGCTCATTGCTGGAGAACGCTCCGCACTGACTGCCGACCTGTCCGATTTCTGCTGTTCGGTTTTTGATTTATCTCCCAGCAGTGATTCGGCTTTTTCGGTACCGTAAACCATGCTGATGAGATGAATGTGCTTCCGCTTCCAGTCATCCCCGGCATTATCACTGAGCCAGCGAGTCAGTTCGTCGGCCAGAGCCCGAGCGGTCTGGTAACGGTCTTCCCGCTTTTTGGCCATCATCTTTTCCACGATCGCCAGCAGGCTGTCGGGAATGTCCGGACGATCCACCTTGATGGAAGGAGGCTGACGCGTCTGGTGGGCCAGCAAACGCTGCACGAGCGTCCCATCCGTAAATGGCGGATGTCCCGTGAGAGCGTAGTAGAAAGTACAGCCGAGTGAATAGATATCCCCACGCTGGTCAACATTGTGACTGTCGACAGCCTGTTCGGGAGCGAGGTAATCGGCGGTGCCGAGCACCTTTTCATCGTGCTTGATCGTTAACGATTCTTCCCCGTCCTCCTTGAAGAAGCGGGCCAGTCCCAGGTCGAGCAGTTTGACCGTGCCGTTTTTACTGACGAGCAGGTTTCCGGGCTTGATATCCCGATGGACCAGTCCGGCTTCGTGAGCATGCGATAACCCTTCGGCCGCCTGACGGACGATGTCGGCAATTTCCGTGTAAGCCATCGGACCTTTGGCTGTCACACGATCTTCAACACTTTGTCCCTCGACATATTCCATGACGAGGAAATGAATTTCTGCTCCCCCTTCGTTCTGCTGATCCACATCGTACGCACGAACAATATTGGGATGATCCAAGGCGGCCACAGCTCGGGCTTCACGCTGAAAACGTCCCAGGTAGGAGGTGTCTTTCACACGGTTGGCGGGCAGCACTTTGATCGCACAGCGTCGCTGCATCGCAATGTGTTCAGCCAGGTAGACCGCGCTCATTTCCCCGCGGCCCAGGAGGTTCATCAGTTTATAACGGCCCAGCACAAATCCCTTGTGCCGACCCTGCAGCAGTTTTTCTGCCTGCCATTCTGTAATTAGTCCCCGTTTGAGAAATTCACTGGAAATATCGTCAGCATCATCGAGCTTTCGTCCATGACGCTTCAGCTCGGCCATCGTACTGTCCAGCAAATCGGGCGCGACCAGTCCGCTCGCGCGGACGCCTGCCAGATATGAGTCAGCGGTCAACTTCAGCGACATACGACAAATCTCTCTGATGACGATATTTCGGGCCACGATTTATGGCCCAGTCCCGGGACTCTCCTAGGTTCAATTTTCGAGGGGGACTCCGTTGCCTCAATATTTCTGAAAACTGACGATAACAGATTCAATTCAGGGTTACAGGCTTCCAGCCATGGTGGGGCAAAATGAAACTCTCATGCACTTTGCGGGCCAACTGATTTGGATTCATTGATTTCAGGTTCTTCTCGGACGAAGAAAATCGTTCTTGATACTGTTTCCCGCTCCAAAAAGGATGTCTTTGACCTGGATCTTTCAGATTGCTTCTGGGCAGGACTCTTCAGAAAAGGTGTTGCCAGAAGGCATCATGTTGTGGATCACAGTTGAAAAATGGCATCACTGCCATTTCCGGGCAAAACCATCCGTATCAGACAGGAATCGGGAATTCTTAATCGTGATGGCGGCGCAGACCAAAATCGATTGCCAGGGGAGGATCTCGGAAAACTTCAACCCTTTCAGGTGCCAGAAATTCCGATTATGCTTTCGGTGGGACCCGCATGACCCGCATCTTTGATGCAATCAATTATCGTCTGCGGATTCACCGGAATCAACCAGCAAATCGCTTTGATCAGTCGATCCGGGCATGAAGTTCGCACTGTTCAGCCAGACATTCAAACTGAAGTTTCTGCCCCCTTCCTATCCGAGGAGCGAATCACGCATGGAAATCTACGCTACAGAGTCTGATACTGTCACGGTGCATTACCGTGCCCGTACACGCGACGGAGGCGTGATTGAAGACACCAGCGGCAGAAAACCTCTTGTCCTCAATTTGAGCGATGACCATTTCCTGCCCGCATTCCGCAAACAGATTGTGGGAATGAGACCGGGAGAATCCAAAACCATCTTCCTGGAAGCAGAGGAAAGCTTCGGACTGCGAGACTATCGCTACCAGATGACCGTTCCCAGAGAATGCCTGCCTTCCGGTGCCGCTCAGGGGGATCAGATCGCGACCACGATTCATGGAGAGGAACTGAACCTCTGGATTGTGCAACTCAACAAGCAGGAAGCCACGCTCGACATGAATCACCCTCTGGCCGGGGAATCACTCGAACTCTCCATCCAGCTGGTCTCAGTTGATTCCTGAATCCCATTATGATTCACACTCCCACCCGGCGTAGGTATCTACACAACTTGCAACTGCCAAAATGCGGCATGTGGCACGCTCAGGAGCGAAGCGGATGGGCGTGGTGAATCTGTTTTTGACACCTTGCGAATTGGAAAAGCAATTCGCCACGCCCATCATTCCGCTCCGCTCCATTCTGGCGTGCCACGGCATTGTGATTGAGGTTACGTCTTATTCCTTTGCGCCCCAATTCAATTTGTGTAGATACCAATGCCCCTGGAGGGTGAAGTTGGTTTCCAAACCGAATGAACAAACTGTGAACCTCGATCGGTTTGCAAAACCAGCTGGATGAGCTGGGCCGGAAAAAGAGGAATCCCTGAACCCGAGAAAACGCACGCACACGCCGGGCTGGTCCCGGCTTTTTTTATGCGCTGAATGAGTCGGGGAGACGCTTTTCTGCAGCATGGGGATCTGTTAGTGTGCACCTCTTATAGAACTGATCCGGGCGTTTTCGGAGTTTTTCATGATCGATCTGAGTGGGAAAAATGTGCTCATCACGGGGGCCTCGCGCGGAATTGGCCGGGGTTGTGCAGTCGAGGTGGCTCGAGCGGGGGGCAATGTGGCCATCAATTACCGCTCGGGAGAAGATCTCGCCCGGGAAGTGGCTCAGGAAGTGGAATCGCTCGGCGGCAAGGCCCTGCTCCTCCCGGCAGATGTTTCAGATCAATCCGCCGTGGAAGCGATGATCGATAAAGTAGCCAGCACATGGGGTTCCCTCGACGGATTTGTGTCCAATGCCGTCTTCAGCGATCGGGAACTGATGGTCAAAGCGGATATGGAAGGTTTCCGCAAGACAATCGACGTGAGCATGTGGGGTGCGTTTTACGGCGTCCGGGCCTCCGCTCAAAAAATGCTGGCTCAGGGTGGTGGCGGAGCCATTACGGTGGTCAGCTCCCCGCACGCAACCATTCCCCTGCCCGGTGCCATGGCCTACAACATGGCCAAAGCCGCCATCGACCAGATGGCCCGCACCGCCGCAATTGAACTGGCCCAGGATAAAATCCGAGTCAATGTGATTCATCCCGGCTGGATTGATACTCCGGGGGAACGGAAGTTCTTTTCCGAATCAGACCTGGCAGCTGGAGCGGGGAATATTCCCTGGAAACGACTGGGAACACCCGAAGAAATTGGCCGCCTGATTGCCATGACCCTCAGCCCGGCCGCTGACTACATGACCGGCTCCACACTGCTGATGGATGGAGGAATCTCGCTCCCCTGGTGGGCGGGATTGCGTGAGAAGTAAGAAGAGTGACTGAGGAAATGGATAATCAATCAGACTCTGCCGAAGTCCATCCCGACTGTGCCAGCGTGATGAAGCTGGGGGTCTGGGATCGCTCCCCCGGAAACGGGCATCGCTGGCATGGGAATGAAGCGGCCCGCTCCAGTTCCCCGGAAGAGCTGCTGTCCGGCCTGGGAGCACTTCGCAAATTCAACTCGGTTACCAATTCGGGAGAAATTGCCGTCCTGATGTGCCAGGACGGCGGAGTGATCTCCTACCAACTCGCTGACCAGCGCTGGCTCCACACACTGCTGCTGAAGACCGCTTTCCGCCAACGAATCTTCGAGCTGAACCTGGTCCCAATCCAGGAACTGGGAGCATTTTTCAACACCGAGGAACGGTAACGAACATCGCTCTGGGAAAAGCAGCCGCAGGAGATTCCTCATGCCATTCCGACCGATTGTTTGACCCGAAGCCGCAGGCGTTTTTAGACCTCGTTGCCAGGCTCCAGCCAGATAACACATAAATGCCCGATAGGCACATTAACTTTGAGACTATGGCGTTCCCAAGCAGGAGCTTGGGAACGAGGTGAAGGATTTCGTGCTTCGAATTTGTTTCGAATTTCGTGCTTCGGGTTTCGAATTTCCCTCCACGTTACGGCAGTCGCGCCAACTCCACCTTCGGGAACGCTCCGGTGCAAGCCTTCATGAACTCGACGAGGTCCGCCTTGTCCTGATCGGACAGTTCCAACTTCTTGACCTTGTCGCTCAAGTGATCATTCGGGTGACCACCCTTAACGTACCACTCGACGACCTCTTCGAGGGTCTTCTGGCTGCCATCGTGCATGTACGGGGCCGTGAGGGCGACGTTGCGAATTGTGGGCGTCTTGAAAGCGCCACGATCCTTGTCCTCCTTGGTTTCGGCGAAGCGC
>JAGQQT010000155.1 GCA_020426065.1 Planctomycetaceae bacterium
ATTCTAGTGTGATGCATTTTGCTGCAGGAGAAATGCACCCAGCCCCTGCAGGGTATATGCCGGTCGATAGGTGGCAGGCAGAGTCAGGTGGGGTAACAACAACTCGGCCGCTCCACCGGTGATCAGGCAGATCAGGCTTTCGAGTGGAGAGATCACTTCCGTCATCCGCTGCACGATTTCGTTTACCGCTCCGACATGTCCCCAGATGAGTCCACTGCGGAGAGCAGCGACCGTGTTTTTGCCGACGATCTCGGGTTCGGCTCCCAGAATTTCCCGGAGCGGAATCAACGGCAGCCGGTTGGTGTAATCGTGCAGGGCATGTGCAGACAACTCGTATCCCGGCATGATCACTCCCCCCTGAAAAGTTCCGCTGGCATCAACCAGATCAATCGTGGTAGCGGTTCCGGCATCAATGACCATGGCCGGCCTGCCAGGAAACTCCGTCGCAGCGGCGATCGCATTCAGGACTCGGTCCACTCCCACTTTTTCCGGAGCGTCCACCGCCAGGGGAAATTTCAGATCAGTAGCTCGCCGGATGACATGCGGGGCAGGGAAGGAATCAGGCCACCAGTCGGCCAGTTCTTCCAGCAACGTCAGCTGTGAGCCCGAGATCGCACAATGGATGGATCCCTCTGCCTTAGCCATCAGTTCCTGGAGAGCTGTTTTTTGAAACGACTCTCCATTCGGCCAGACCAGTGTGGCCACCGGGACAGGCAGTGCCTGTTTTTCCTGAGAGCAGAGCAGTGCGAATTTGATCCGCGTATTCCCCACATCAGCAACCACCATCCAGTCAGTCACCCGTGCCCCTTTCCTGAAAACTCGTTTGTTCCGAGTTGAATTGTGTGGGGAGGCCTCTGTATTGTCCAATCAGTTTTCCCGTTGAGTTAAGAATCGTTGCAAACCCGGCCACACAGGTTTGAGGAGCTGAGGCATGTTCTGTATTAATGTGATCCTGCAGGTTCAGGATCCCGCCCGGATTGATGAAATTCGCGATCATCTCCGCAGGGCAGGGGAGTTGTCACGCACCGAGCCGGGTTGCCTCGTTTTTGAGGTTGGTCAGGATCAGAATGATGCCGCATGTTTCGTGCTGACAGAACGCTGGGTGGACAAACTGGCTTGGGAAGTGCACAAAACGGCAGAGGCATTTACAACGATCTATCAGCCACTGGTCCTTCCCCACGTGGAACGGACACCCCATTTCTGCAACCTGATTCAATGAGCCCGGCTCTCCGGATTGCCTGAAGCACAGGGTGTTTTTCTGACTGAACCGTTTTTGTTGCCTTGCCGGTCAGGTATAACTACATCAGACCCCGCGGGAGCCTTCCCGCAGTCGTAAACCCGTTGCCGAATTCTCCGGTACCTGGATCAGTGACAGGTTCCTTAACAGTAAGTGATTTGGAATATGATTTGTGTCAGTGTTGGTCGCACGCGTGTCAAAGCGATGCGTGCCGAGCATGTTGCCCTGAAAGAGGATGGAGCGGAACTGGTTGAGTTGAGACTCGACTGGCTTAAGTCACTGTCGGATGTATCCATGCTCTTGAAAGACCGTCCGACTCCGACGGTCATTACATGTCGTCGTGCTGAAGATCGGGGAAAATGGAAAGAGACCGAAGAGGAACGCCTGACGCTGCTGCGGAGTGCAATTGCTGCGGGAGTCGAGTTTGTTGATCTGGAAGTCGATGTTGCCGCCAAAATTCCCCGCTATGGCAAAACGCAACGCATTGTCAGCTACCACAACTTTGAAGAAACTCCAGACACCCTGGCCGACATTTACAATCGACTGGCCAGTCAGGATGCGGACATCATTAAAATCGTCACCATGGCCAACAGCCCTGCTGATGGTGTGCGGATGCTGGAGTTGGTTGCCTCTGCCAATAAACCGACGGTTGGCTTCTGCATGGGTGAGTTTGGTCTGTTTACACGGGTGCTGTGTGGCAAATACGGAGCACCCTTTACCTACGCCAGTTTCAGCAGTGAGCGTGAACTGGCTCCCGGCCAGATTTCCTATCGGATGATGATGGATCTGTATCGGCACCAGCGGATCAATGAAAAGACTGCCGTTTACGGCGTACTGGGAGATCCGATTGCTCACAGTTACAGTCCCCGCATTCATAACGATGCCTTCGAAGCGGAAAAGATCAACGCGGTTTATTTACCCTTTCGAATTTCCGAACAGCACTTTGATGAATCGATGCGGGCGCTGAGGAAAATTGGTGTCGAAGGTTACAGCGTCACCATCCCACACAAGCAACGGGTGATGGCTTACGCCGATCATCTCGAGCAGGAAGTGCAGCAGATTGGTGCGGCCAATACGTTGTACCGGAATGCCCGCGGGATCTGGTTTGGAGCCAATACAGATTACGAAGCGGCCAATACAACTTTGCGTAATGCGATTAAGGTTGCAGGCTGGCCGGACGGATCTATGAAGAACCGCAGAGCGTTATTACTGGGAAGTGGTGGTGTGGCCAGGGCGATTGGCCTGGGGGTCGTCAACGCGGGTGGACAGTTGACAATCGCTGCCCGCAACCGGGCCAAGGGGAAAGAGCTGGCCGATCATCTCAAGTGTCAGTTCTGCACTTGGGAAAACCGGGGAGCCCAGAATCCTGATATCCTCGTGAACTGCACTCCAGTGGGGATGTTCCCAAACATGGACGAATCACCTTTTGAACAGAACTGGTTGCGGGAAGGGATGATTGTCTTCGATACGATTTACAATCCGGAAAACACCCTGCTGATCAAATTTGCCCGTCAGAGGAACTGCGTTGTCGCCAGTGGGCTGGACATGTTCGTTCAGCAGGCCGCCGCTCAATTCTCCTGCTTCACAGGACAGAATCCACCCCTGGAAACGATGAAAGCTTCGCTCCGGAAAGCGATTTCTCCGCTCCGTGATTGAATTGTCTGCCGGGAACTCACAAGATGAAGCAGAACTGCTTCCCGATCTCACTGTGCTGAAAACTCAACCTGTCAGTCATCCTCATGTTTCACCGATTCCATTCAGAAATCCTGTTCACTGCTGAGGGCGGAAACCGTTCTCGAGAGGGTTCCCGCTGATGATCGTGACTCTGGTTGGTTATCGCGGAACCGGAAAAAGCTCGCTGGCTCCCCGGATTGCTCAGTCGCTTGGTTATCAACCAATCGACAGTGACCGCGTCATCGAACAGCAGGAACAGAAAACGATTGCTGAAATCTTTGCCGAGAGCGGGGAAGCCGGATTTCGCCAGGTTGAAGCGCGTGTCATGGCTGAACTGTATGATCAGGACCAGTTGGTGGTGGCCAGTGGAGGTGGAGCGATCCTCAACCCGATCACACGTGAAAAGATGCGGTCTGCCGGGCCGGTTTTCTGGCTGACTGCTGAGCCGGATGAAATCGTGCAACGTTTGCAGCTCGATCAATCCACACCCGAAACACGCCCTTCTCTAACCGGACTTTCGCCAGCAGAGGAAGTCAAAACCGTACTGAAGAAACGGGAGCCGATTTACCGGGAGGTCGCGCACTTTGAGATTGCAACCATGGGGCAGACCATCGATCAGATCGTGGAGGAAATCCTGCACCAGATCTCAGCCTGGAAGGGAACTGAATCATGACGATGGTTACCTACTGGATCCTGGTAGCGATGATGTTTGTGGCGGGTCTGTTTCTGGCACGATTTCTGAATCGCTGCATTGCCCGACTGCCGGATGAGTTTCATGTCATCCCCGCCTGGAAACGGGTCTTTTCCCGGGAACCTCGCGTAGGACATTATCCGCCGGACCGCTGGTATCACATCCTCCCCCTGATTGGGACTGGCACTATTGTGGGACGATCTCCTTACAGTGGTCGTCGCATCCGCTCCCGTGAAGTGGGACTGGAACTGCTGAATGGTCTGCTGGTTGTTGCCACATTCGTCTGTCTGATTCCGCCTGAGATCTGGGGCGGACCTGCTGAGGCAACCGTCGTGGGACGCCCCTGGGCGGGGAGCCTGTTTGGCTGGCAGTCGGTCAGCCCCATGTTTATCTGGGGCCGTTTTCTTTATTTTCTGGCCCTGGTTGAGCTGCTGTTTGTCGCAACGTTTATCGATTTTGATCTGTGGATCATTCCGGACGGCATTACAGTTCCGGGCATGGTGATCGGTTTTCTCGGGCAGGCGCTGGGGCTTGGTTTTTTTCTGAGTCCACTCTGGATTCAGGATCCTCACTTCGTGTCAATGACGCAGGAAGCCTTTCCCATCCTGCAGTTCTGGCCGATCCAGAGAGAATTGCCGCAGTGGGTCTTTTACAACCACACCTGGCACGCGCTGGCGGTTTCGCTGGCTGGCTTTCTGGTGGGTGGAGGGATTGTCTGGGCGGTGCGGATCATTGGTGCCCTGGTCTTGAAACGGGAAGCGATGGGCTTTGGCGATGTGATCCTGATGGCCATGATCGGCAGCTTTATCGGCTGGCAACCGGTTATCATTGTCTTCTTTCTGGCTCCACTGATGGCACTGATAGTGATCGCTTCCATCACGATGCTGCGGACACTTTCGATTGCCAAATTTCCTGCGGAGTTGCCCTACGGACCTTATCTCTCCCTCGCCACGCTCGTTGTGCTGGGAACATGGAAATGGATTGGTCCGGAATTTGGTCGCATTTTCCTGGCGGGGCCGGTCCTCATCTTACTGGCCGGACTGATGCTCGTCTTTCTGATGATCTGCCTCTGGCTGATCCAGATCATCAAGCGACTGATCGGAATTGAAGACTATTGGGAAGACGAGTCCGGCTGGCGAAACGCGGACCAGATGTTGTTCTACATGGGAAAGCATCACAATCCAGACCGTCAAACCTGGCAGCGCGAAACCTGGCCCGGAAAGGCCGCTTCACGTGGTCAACTGGTGCAGCAGCACTGGCAGCAGCCCCGGTGAGGTGTACTTGTCTGCCGCTTGATGTCTGGTACGATCTCTCGTGAATTCACTGCTGGGCAAGCCAGCAGTGGCACACTTTGACTGACATTGAGCGATTTGTCTCGGCCTACTGTGGGTGGCGCAACGTGTTGGGGATAGGTGGAGGTGAGTTTTATGTGGGGTTATGTGCGGGATCGGTTGGCGGTGATGCGGATGCGGGCGGCGGCGGAGCGGCGGGTGCAGGAGCGGCTGGCTGAGTTGGTGGAGAGTCGAGCGGAGATTTCAGAAGGGGGAACCTGGATTTCTGTGGGGAGCGGGAAGGAGGGTTGGACCAATGAGGAGCGAAGAGCGTTTCGGGATCGGGCACGGGCAGTGGTGCGTGAGAATCCGCATGCACGGAATATTTTGCGTCTACTGGAAGCGTATGTGGTTGGTGACGGGTTGAAATTGACGCTGCGAAGTCGCGGAGAAGATGAGGGTGAGACTGCTTCGGGAAGAATGACGGAGTTGTGGGAAGAGTTTCTGGAGGCGAATGGTGAGCATTTCAGTTATGGAGAATTTGCACGGCGGGTATGGCGTGACGGGGAATGCTTTGTGCGGATCTTTGAGCAGGCGACATGGCCACCGGAAATTCGCTTTGTGGATCCGGAACGGGTGAGAGGTATTGCTGGTGATGTCGACGATGATGGCGTGGTGAGTGAGCTGGATGATGTTGAGAAGGTGCTGGGCTATCGGGTTTATCATCGCGATGGTGGCGATGATCTGTTTGAGGTTGTTCCGGCCGATCGGATGCTGCATGTGAAATATGGAGTGGACACGAATGAACGTCGAGGGATGAGTTTCTTTGCCTCGCTGGTGGATGGTCTGGAGCGCTATGGGCAATGGCAGGAGACGGAGCTGGCAGCGCGAAAGCTGCAGTCTTCGATTGTGCTGTGGCGGAAAGTTCAGGGTGGATTGAGCCAGGCTCAGGATGTGTTGAGCCGGGCCTCGAGCGGGGTTGTGAGAGATGGTGATGGTATGCGGAGTGAACGGATTCGTCCGGGATCGATTGTGACGACCTCGACGGGAACGGAGATGAAGTTTCTGCAGCCGGACACGAATTTCGGAGATGCGGTTCCATTGGGTCGAATGTTGCTTCTATGTGTGGCGGCGGGAGCGGGGCTGCCGGAATTCATGCTGACGGGTGATGCTTCGAACGGGAATTATGCCTCGACGATGATTGCGGAAGGTCCGGCGGTGAAGTTGTTTCGGAATGAACAGCGGTTGATTTCGGAAGGGCTGGGTCGGTTGTGGAAGCTGGTGATGGATCAGGGCGTTGAGACTGGTGTGCTGGATTCGAGAGAGCTGCGGAAGGTGGAACGGTGCTGGGTGTATCCGGAACTGGTGAGTCGTGATCGGCCGCGGGAACGGGAAGTTGATGTGCGTTTGATTGAGGCGGGAGTGTTGAGTCGGGCAGAGGTGCAGCGGCGTGAGAAACTGGATCCACGCCAGGTTGAAGAGGAGCTGGCGAAAGAGATATTGAAGGGAGGGGACGATGTGGGGGATGCGTAGAGGTCGAAGAACGCGGGAGCGGATTGAGGAGCGAGTGAGCCAGTGGGCGGCTGGTGGTGTGCGCGTTGATGTGGAAGGGATGCGGGTTTGTGACGTGGTGCTGGTGGGGCGGGAGTCGCGGAACGGATACGTCTACACGGAAGAAGCGTTACGGAATGCGGTGGGATTGTATGAAGGGCGTCCGGTGTTTCTGGATCATGCTCCGCGAGGTCAGCGGCCGCTGGAGCGGAGTGCGCGGGATCTGGTGGGGACGATACGAGAGGTGAAGTATGAAGAGGGTCGGATTCGGGGAAGCATTGATGTTGTTGATACTGAGTCAGGTCGTACTTTCCTGGCGATGGCGAATGCGGGAGCGTCACATGTCGGAATGAGTCATGTGGTGCTGGCGTGTCGGAGTCGGGATGGGAGCAAGGTGTTTTTTTTTGAATAGTTCATCAGTCTCCGAGATGTACTGTCTTCCCCTACACGTCGCTCTTCCGATCTCCGCAGCTGAGAGCAGTACGAGGATCAGAATGAAAGAAAAGGCTGGCAGTGAAAGTTCCTGCTGATCCTGACGGATGACACGATTCAGCCACCAGAAGCAGAGGGGTCTGACCAGAAAAGCGATTGCCAGGATAAACAGGATTGTCTTGCCAAGCATGATCGTCATCGGAAGCAGGCTGAAATCCCCATGAATGCCCGAACTGACCGTCGCCAGCAGAATCCAGCCCAACGCATCATCAATGGCCGCAGCGGAAATCGTCAGAACTCCAAGAGCTGTGCGGGTGATCTGGAATTCCATCATGATGCGGCCCAGAATCGGAATCGCAGTGATGGAAAGAGCGGTTGCGGTAAATAGAACAAAGCCCGGCAGGCTGTGCTCGGCAGCCAGGCGAGCATGCAGACTCCAGGCCAGCAACGCTCCCAGTGTAAAGGGAAGCACCATCCCGCAGGTGGCGACGGCGGCGGCCGTTTTTCCGGTTTTTTTCAGCCAGCCAAAATCGAATTCGAGGCCGATGATGAACATCAGCAGAATCAACCCCAGTTGTCCCAGCAGCAGCAGAGAACTGGATGTTTCGGCCGGAAACAGGATGCCTGAAAGTTCAGGATTCAGTCTCCCCAGGCAGGATGGCCCCAGCAATAGACCAGTGGCAATCTCTCCTACCACTTGTGGTTGCCCCCAGCGGGCAAGAAGCCAGCCACCCAGACGGGCTGCCCCAATGATAATGACCAGCTGCATGATGATTTGCAGCAGAAAAGCTTCGGTATCGATTGCAGACGCCAGAATCAAAGGGGTCGATGCTCAGGTGGGTAATATTGGGGGAGTCTCTTTTGGCACGATTATACGGTGCGTTGAAGAAAAGCAAATTCGAATTGTGTCCAGGAGATGAGATTCCCCAGAGGCATTTTTAGAAGACCCATTCTTTTGCTCACGGAGTGGAAATGTTTTCCATCATGCGGGCAAAAGCATTGGCAAACCGTGCAGGCGAGTCGGGATCGTAAGGGAAATAGAGACTTGGCTCGATCAGTTCCACTTCCATGACAGCTGGTGGTCCGGAGTCGAGCCGAACCAGGTCCACGCGGGCGTAAAGAGTTCTTTCCGGTAACTGGCACATCACTTCATCAGCCAGTTTTCGGAAATCCGTTTCGGGTTCCCATGCCTGCAGTTGCCCGCCATGCTCTTCCTGGACCCGAAAGTCTCCGGCGGCAGGCTTTTTCAGGATCGCATGGCTGTACTGACCAGCAAAATAGAACAGAGAGATCTCACCTGTGGTTTGAATGCTCCGGACAAACGGTTGAGCCAGAAACGGTCGACTCTGATAATGACCTTCAGCAGCCTGCCAGTTGGATGTCGTTCGACCCCGGATCAGGCGATAGGCAAAGTCCGCATTGGCACCGATGAGTGGTTTCACCACGATTTCATCAGTCTCCAGATCGTCGTGTATGGTCTCCGGGTTCAACTGCCCAAAAGTGTCAAACCAGCGGGTTGGAACAATCGAAATGCCCCGCTCCTGTAAATCTCGCAGGTAAGTTTTCCGGATATTCCAGCGAACAATTTCCAGCGAGTTCAGCAGGATGGTACTGGAGGCAATTTCTT
>JAGQQT010000156.1 GCA_020426065.1 Planctomycetaceae bacterium
CCCTGGCAGATAAAGCCGAGATCATTATCTTCCGGATTGAATCTCCTGGTGGCTATCTGATGTCTGGCACCAATCTCGCCAATGCGATTGCCGACCTGGAAGAACACAAAGTTCGTACTGTTGCTTATGTGCCCGATCATGCCATCAGTTCAGCAGCCATTACCGCTCTGGGCTGCGATGAAATCTATATGGGACCGGATGGACAGATTGGTGATGCAGGGGTCATTCGGCAGGAGTTTGATGGAGCTTTCGAACGGGTTCCGGAAAAACTGCTCAGCCCGCTCCGACAGACTCTCAAATCGCTGGCGGAACGAAAGCATCGTCCACCGGCAATTCTGGAAGCGATGTCTTTCAAGGATCTGGAAGTTTTCCAGGTCACGCACCGGGATACCGGACGGGTCTGGTACATGTCTGATGCGGAAATTGAGGAATCAAATGGGGAGTGGATCAAGGGGGCCCTGGTTCCGGAATCCGCCAAGGACCTGCTGCTGACCTTGCAGGATGATCGAGCGGTCGAATTGAAAATTGCCGCTGGAGTGGTGAACGACCTTGATGAACTCAAAGAACGGCTCAATGTTCCGGCAGATGTGGAACTGGCTCCCATTGGCAGAACCTGGGTCGATACGCTCATTTACATTCTGAACGATCCGTTCGTGACCGGTTTCCTGCTGTTTGTGGCCATCATCTGCATTTACATCGAGTTGCATTTCATGGTCGGCATCTTCGGGATCTGCTCGGGACTCTGCTTTGCCATTTTCTTCTGGAGCCGTTATCTGGGGGGAACTGCCACCGGACTGGAAATCATTCTGTTTCTGATCGGGATCGCCTGTATTCTGATGGAAATCTTTGTTATCCCCGGCTTTGGTGTTTTTGGTGTTTCGGGAGGATTGATGATCCTCCTTTCACTGATCCTGGCCAGCGAAACCTTCAACAACATCGAGCCGGAGGTCAACTCCCGCCACTTCGTGCAGGCACTCACGGTTCTCATCGTTCCACTCTTTGCGGTGATCGCGACCTCGATGGTGATCAGCAAATACCTGCCGCAGATCCCTTTCCTGCGGCATATTGTGCTGGTCCCGCCCACTCGAAAACATGCCGGGGATACGGACTCGCTCAAACTGCGACCAGACCTGGCTGACGGCGAGGGAACCATCCAGGTGGGACAGATCGGCACCGCAATGACGGTATTAAGGCCAGCGGGGAAAGCCCGCTTTGGCGATGAAATCGTCGATGTGGTCACTCAGGGCCCCTACATCTCCGCAGAGTCCGAAGTCGAAATCATTCAGGCCCGTGGCTCTCGGATTGTTGTGCGTGAGCACACGGCCAGGAGCTGATCGAAAGGTTGTCGGATTCGTGATCACCCATTTCCTCCGCTCACTCTTGCTGACTGCGTTCGTCCTCCAGCTGAACGGGCTGGTTCGAGCGGAGGAGCCGGAGCAGTCCACTCCTGTGATCACGCATCAACTGGAATCACCTTTTCAGGCGGGACCGACAACGCTGCGGATTGTGATACCGACTCAAAGATCTGCCACGCAGCCGCTCATGACCATTTACATGCTGCCCGTAGAAGCAGGTCTGGAAAGCCGTTACGGCGATCCCGTGAAAGCAGTCCTGAACCAGAAGCTGCACGAGAAATATTCCGTCCTGTTTGCCTTTCCGACTTTCACTGCACTCCCGTGGTATGCCGATCATCCCACCGACAAAACGATTCAGCAGGAGTCTCATCTGCTTAAAACCGTCATCCCTTTTGTCGAGCAACATTATCCTGTGGGGCAGGATGCGGATCATCGGTATCTCCTCGGCTACAGTAAATCGGGCTGGGGAGCGTGGAGTCTGATCCTGCGAAATCCGCACCTGTTTGCCCGGGCTTCTGCCTGGGACGCCCCGCTCGCCATGACAAAAATTGGACGATATGGCAACGGCCCGATCTTCGGCACGCAGGAAAACTTCGAGCACTACTGCGTTACCAATCTGCTGAGTTCTGCGCCCGATTCATTTCGGAAAGAACCTCGACTCATCCTGACTGGCTATGAAAATTTCCGAGATCAGCACCTGCAGATTCTGGCCATTCTTTCAGAACAGAAAATCCAGCTGACTTATCGCGATGGCCCAATCCGCAAACACCACTGGGAAAGCGGCTGGGTTGAAGAAGCGGTACAACTGCTGCTCGATCCCCATCATCAATGAGCGAGTGTGATCGCCGCGGCAAAAGAGATTCTTCCTGGCCACCACTCAACCGTGCAGAGAACATGGTCAGCTGGTAGAGTGAATTGACATCCACTCCTGTCAGCTCTACCTTCAATTCAAATCTCTCACATTCAGCATGGGACCAATCATGATCAGCACTCGTTTCTCCTCACTGTGTCTTATTGCTGTTCTCACTCTGCTAGCAAACAATTCCCTCCAGACCAGGACGTCTGCAGAAGAAATTAAGCACTCATTTTTTGTAGCGGGGCCAACATTCACCGGCATCATTGAAGAAGATGGTTCGGAAGGCTGGAACGCTGGCCGGGCAGCGGCCCGTGATGGATTTGTTCTGGAAAACGGCAATGTACTGATTGCCTGGGTCGATGAAGTGAAGGAACTGACCCGATCACACGAAGTCGTGTTTCATTACCAGCGGTCAGCGGAGAATAAGGAGATTGGCACGGTCCAGCGGCTGGCGGATGGCAATACCCTGATCACGGAACTCGGCCAGAAACCTCGACTGCTGGAAGTGACTTCTGAGGGAAAGATTGCGGTTGAAGTCCCTCTGGCCCCGGAAACTGATAACGCTCACATGCAGACTCGCATGGCTCGAAAACTCCCCAACGGGAATTACCTGGTGCCACACCTGCTCGCGTTTCAGGTCAAGGAATACACACCGGAAGGAAAAGTTGTCCGGTCCATTCCCACCGACCTGGAAGAACTGGGAGGACGGGGAGCGGAGAACTGGCCCTTTACTGCCATTGTGCTGGAAAACAAAAACGTCCTGGTGAATCTCACCCACGGGAACAAAACGGCCATTTTCGATCAGACCGGGAAAGTTGTGTGGAAGGTCAGCAACGAAGATTTTCCCGGCAACCCGTTTGATGATCCCTGCGGGGCACATCGATTGCCCAACGGCAACACGGTCATCTGCAGCTACCATGCTCCCAAGGGGATCAAGGTGTTTGAAGTCACGCCTGACAAGAAAATCGTCTGGACCTACACGGGACCACATCGGGCTCACGAGATTCAGGTCCTCACCACCAATGGGCAGCCGGTCCCCTGGCCACCACTGAAGTAGACCAGTCTGGCGGGACAATATCTGGCGTCCCAGGCGATTTGCATCTGGCTGATGCCAAAGAAAAACCCCGAGGAAATTCCCCGGGGTTTTTCAGGTCAGGTTCTTGAATCGAATCAGGAATCTTTCTGCTCGAATTCTGCATCAATCACTTCTGCGTCATCCGAGCCACCACCTGCAGCCGCTGTTGCTCCATCAGAGGAGGCTCCTGCGGCCTGAGATTCGTACATGGCTTTTGACAAGGCATGAGAAGCCTGGGTCAGTTCTTCAATCGCCGATTTGATCTTGGCGATATCATCACCTTTCTCGACTTCACGCACCTTCGCAATCGAAGCCTCAATTGCTGACTTGGAACCTTCGTCGAGTTTGTCGGCGTGCTCTTTGATCAGCTTCTCGGTTTCGTAGGCCATGGTTGAAGCCTGGTTGCGGGCTTCAGCCAGTTCACGCTTTTTCTTGTCTTCTTCGGCGTGAGACTCAGCGTCTTTCCGCATTTTGTCAATTTCGCTTTCGGACAGTCCACTGGAGTTGTCAATCTTCACCGACTGCTCCTTGCCGGTTGCTTTGTCGGAAGCCTTGACACTCAGAATCCCGTTCTTGTCGATATCGAAAACCACTTCGATCTGCGGAACGCCACGAGGAGCGGGCGGAAGTCCATCCAGGTTGAATTCGCCCAGCAACCGGTTGTCCGCAGCCATGGCCCGTTCACCCTGAAAGACACGCACCGTTACAGCGGTCTGGTTATCCGCAGCGGTGGAGAACGTTTCTTTCTTCTCGAACGGAATAGTCGTATTTCGTTCGATCAGTTTCGTCATCACACCCCCTTCGGTTTCAATCCCCAGGGACAGTGGCGTCACATCCAGCAACAACACATCCTTCACATCGCCAGCCAGAATTCCCCCTTGGATGGCGGCACCAATGGAAACCACTTCATCCGGGTTGACCCCTTTGTGTGGTTCCTTTTCAAAGATCTTGCGAACCAGGTCCTGAACCTTGGGAATACGGGTTGAACCACCGACCAGCACCACTTCGTCAATCTGGCTGGGCTTCAGTCCGGCATCTTTCAACGCATCCATCACGGGCTTGCGGCATCGCTCCACCAGCGGATCGACCAGACGCTCAAATTCGGAACGTGAGATCGAAGTCTGCAGGTGCTTTGGATTACCATCCTGAACCGCGATGAATGGCAGGTTGATATCGGTCGATTGCGAAGAGGACAATTCCTTCTTTGCTTTCTCGGCTGCTTCCCGCAGTCGCTGCAGTGCCATCGGCTCTTTGCGCAGATCCAGACCTTCATCAGCCAGGAATTTTCCTGCGATATGATCAATCAGCATTTCATCAAAGTCATCACCACCCAGGTGAGTATCTCCATTGGTACTCAATACCTGGACCAGTTCTGCATCAACTTCGAGAATGGAAACGTCAAACGTTCCACCCCCCAGGTCGAATACGGCAATCTTTTCGTCCTTCTTTTTCTCCAGTCCGTAAGCCAGGGCAGCGGCGGTTGGCTCGTTGACAATACGCTCCACCTCCAGGCCTGCAATCAGCCCGGCATCTTTCGTTGCCTGACGCTGGGCATCATTGAAGTAAGCGGGGACTGTCACGACAGCCTTTTTGACCTTGTGGCCCAGATAGCTTTCTGCAGCCTCCTTCAGCTTCTGCAGCACTTTGGCCGAGATTTCGGGCGGGGTGAATTCCTTGTCCTTGACCTGGATCTTCACATAGTCCGAATCACTTCCAACGACTCCGTAGGGAACCATTTTTTCTTCGGAAGCGACCTCGCTGTGCCGACGCCCCATGAACCGCTTGACCGAGTAGATCGTGTTCTTGGGATTCGTGACGGCCTGCCGCTTGGCCGGCTCGCCGACCAGGGTTTCTCCCTTGTCCGTGAATGCCACCACGCTCGGGGTGATTCGATTCCCTTCCAGGTTCGTAATCACCTTTGCTTCGCCACCTTCCATGACCGCAACCACCGAGTTGGTGGTTCCCAGGTCAATTCCAATAATCTTTTCACCTTCGAGTGCCATCTGTTTATCCTTTCGAATTCAAGATTCGTGCTATGATCATTTGTATCGCCTCCGCATCCCGTCAGACAGAATGGCATATCAGGAGGACTTTTCTCACAAATAGCAACAGGTGTACCAAAAGGTAGCGAACTCCTAAATTCTTGATTTCCGGGCAGTTCCGCTCGAATATCAGCAGCTTTTTCGACAGAACGCAGTCCCGCAGTGCCATATTGGCACCGCCACATCCAGACGCAAACATGCCCAGGTAATGCCATTATGGCACCCTTGTTGTTTTCTCCTGACATCCGGGTGCATTGCCAGAAATCGTGTCTGTGAAAAGAATTAGGCACATTTCCCCTCGCAGCACTTCCTTGACTTTGCCTGATCCCCCGGATAAAAACCTACCTACTCTTTGATCAGGAGGATCGAACGGTGCTCAGAAAAACTACTTGATGTACCCACACCGGAATCAAAGCGATGGCTAAAAAGAGCAGTGCACGGAAACAGGTTTCCAAACAAGGCTCCCCTTCCCGAGCCGCCAGTGGCGCAGGGGCCAGGGCCAAGAAACCTTCAGCTGCGAAAGCTACGCCTGCAGCTGCCAAATCCACAGCCAAAACCCCTTCCTCGCGGAATGCTTCCCCCGAAGTGCAGATTCGCCGACTCGATAAGGACATTGTTGAACTGGTGAATCGCCGGTCTGCAATGACACTCAAACTGCTGCAACAGGAAGCCGTTCCCAAAGAAGCGCTTTTTGATCCTCATGCCGATGATGAGCTGTGGGAAAAGCTGAAGGAACTCAACAAGGGTCCGATGCCCGATTCCACGCTCCGGGCCATTTTCCGCGAAATCCTCAGTGCCACCAAGCAGCAGGTCAAACGGCAACGGGTTGCCTATCTGGGGCCACTCTACAGCTTCACGCATTTTGCTGCCCTGGAACGGTTTGGTTCGCATGCTGACCTGGTCGCGGTCAACACCATTGCCTCGGTCTTCGAAGAAGTGAACCGCGGCCATACTGAATTCGGGATTGTCCCCATTGAAAACAGTACCGATGGTCGCGTGGTCGACACGCTCGACATGTTCCAGCGGTTGCCTCTGAAAATCTGTGGCGAACTGCAGATAGCCGTTCATCACAATCTGCTGTCCCGGTCACCCCGCAGCGAAATCAACGAGGTTTACAGTAAACCCCAAGCACTGTCCCAGTGCCGCGACTGGCTCTCAAGAAACATGCCACAGGCAGATCTGATTGAAGTGACCAGCACTTCCACGGCAGCTCAGCTGGCTCGGGACAAACCGGGAGCGGGAGCGGTGGCTTCCCGACAGGCTGCTGTCCAGTACGATCTGGAAATCGTTGCAGACAATATCGAGGACAATCCGAACAATGTAACGCGGTTTGCAGTCATTGGTGATGTTGAAACCAAGCCTTCCGGACATGATCGCACTTCGATTCTGCTGCAGATTCCACACGCTCCCGGCGCTCTGTCGGATGCCTTGAATGCGTTCAAGGTGAATCGTGTCAATCTGACGTGGATCGAAAGCTTCCCGTTACGTGGACCGGAATCCGGTTACCTGTTCTTCCTTGATTTTGAAGGTCACGAGAAAGACGCCAAGATCAAGAAAACTCTGGCGGCTCTCCAGAAGAAAGCCGTCGCTCTGAGAATTCTGGGATCCTATCCCCGCAGCGAACCGCTCGACGGCTGAACGGCCTTCTGAGTGCTTCGTGAATCCTGACAGACGGGCTGAAGAAGACTTCCCGGGCGGAGATGCTGTTGAAAACGCTCCCTCCTTCAACCTGGTGATGCTGATCTTTTTTGACTGTCCGACTGAAATCTCGACAAGACATTTTGCTCACAATCTGCTGGCCATCATTCTGGCCAGCGTTTGAACTGACAGGACGCTCTTTCGCATGACGAATCGCTACGATGTTTACGGTGTCGGCAACTCTCTGGTCGATATTCAGGCTCACGTTTCAGATGAATTTCTCGCCAGTCTGCAATACCCTAAAGGGGGAATGTCGCTGGTCGATGAAGCGGTTCAGCAGCAGGTGCTTGCCGCCCTGAATGGGGTCAAAATCACGCGCTGTGCGGGTGGTTCGGCTGCCAATACCATGATGGGCCTGGCCGACTTCGGTGGCAAAGGAGCATACGCTGGTAAAACCGGAGCGGATGAAATCGGCCAGTTCTTCCTTGAGGACATGCGGAAAATCGGGATCAGCATCGAAGTCCCCGCGATTTCAGGCCAGAGCGGGACGTGTGTTATTCTTATCACTGACGATGCCCAGCGGACCATGCTGACCCATCTGGGAGTTTCCTCTCAACTGGGGCCGGATGACATTGTGGAAGAGGAAATTGCAGCAGCCAAGCATGTCTACGTGGAAGGCTATCTGTTTACAGGTGATTCCACCAAACAGGCTGCACTCAAGGCGATGGACCTGGCGAAAAAGCACAACGTTCCCGTGGCGTTCACCG
The DNA here is from genome assembly GCA_020426065.1 of Planctomycetaceae bacterium. GTDB lineage: Bacteria > Planctomycetota > Planctomycetia > Planctomycetales > Planctomycetaceae > Rubinisphaera. Next base: position 7,734 of record JAGQQT010000156.1, read on the forward strand.
TTTCCGATCCGTTCCTGATCGATCTGTTTCGAGATGAATTCTGGCAGCTGATTCAGGATTCCGTCGACCTGCTGTTCTGCAATCTGGATGAGGCGCGATCGTTGACCGGAAATGAAGATCCGGTTGATTGTGCCCATGCCATTCATCATCACTGCCGAAACGTTGCAATGACCCTGGGCGCGGACGGCTCCATCCTCATGCACGAACAGAAAGTCATTCCGATTGAAGGGATTCCCACCACGGCAGTGGACACCACTGGTGCGGGCGATATGTATGCAGCCGGAATCCTCTACGGAATCACCAACGGACTCACGTGGCAGCAGTCCGGTCACCTGGCTTCCCATGCGGCCTCCCGCGTGGTTGGTCAGTTGGGAGCCCGGTTGAAACAGCCATTCACTGCAGCAGAGGTGGCTGAGCTGTGTCGGATTGACTGAGCTTGCTTAAAGCTCCAGTTCGCTGGCCCGTTTTTCAATCTCTTCCAGCTGGACCAGTTCACCCTGGTTGATCCCGGGGCAATTGCGTTGCAGGCTGTTCCAAGTGGATGAGCTGGAGATCAGTGACCGCCAGAAAGGCCAGGTCCGACACTGTGCGGGCCGTACCGGATAGATGGTACATTTACGGGCCATGCCGTCAAAGTAAACACACTCTCCGTTGGGATATTCTCTGAGCGAGATCTTGTTCCGCAATGGCCGAGTATGCATCAGCCGGATTTCGCCCACCGGCTTATCCAGGAACTCT
>JAGQQT010000157.1 GCA_020426065.1 Planctomycetaceae bacterium
AGCATGTAAATCTGACCGACGGTGGTCTTCTGCTCGAAGGCCTCTCCGGTTCGACCATCATATAGCTGGCTTTTGCCATCTTTCGGCAGACCGGCTTCTTCCATCAGGCTGAAGATGGCGTTTTCATCAATACTGTCGAACACAGGACAGAGTGCCCGGAATCCAAGTTTCTGAGCTGCCCAGCCCAGTTGGGTTTCCAGAATCTGTCCCACGTTCATACGGCTTGGCACGCCCAGCGGATTCAGAATGATGTCCACTGGAGTTCCATCTTCCAGGAACGGCATGTCCTCAATCGGAAGAACCTTCGAGATCACCCCTTTGTTTCCGTGACGGCCAGCCATCTTGTCCCCGACGGAGATCTGACGCTTTGAAGCCACGTAAACTTTGACCATCTGCAGCACGCCGCTCGGCAGTTCATCGCCACGCTTGAGCGTGTTGAGCCGGGCATCTCGAGAATCCATGGCTTCTTCCACCAGGTGCCATTCGTCCGCAATGATCTTGCGGCAATCGGCAACCTTCTGCGGACTGCGGATATCGAGTTGCTCGAACTTGGCCTTGAATCCTTCGGCATGAGTGGCCAGAGTTTTAGGATCTTCCATCGCACGGAACTCAACCCCATCGTCATCAGCCAGATGCTTGCCCAGTGCTGATTCAAACGATTTCAGGAAGACTTTGAAGGCTTCCGCTACCGCGTCGTTACCTTCTTTTTCCGACTTTTTCAGGTCGTTTTCGTAAGTCTTTTTCTCGACCTCCGTCAGGCTCATCCGTCGTGAGAACCGCTCGGTGTGAATCACGATCCCTTCCACGCCGCTCGGCACTTCCAGGGATTCGTTCTTCACATCCTCGCCGGCACGACCGAAAATGGCGTGCAGCAGTTTTTCTTCTGGAGTCAGTTCCGATTTCGCCTTGGGGGTAACTTTACCCACCAGGATATCTCCCGGAGAAACACGGGTTCCCACGTGCACGATGCCGTTGTCATCCAGGTGACGCAGCGCCTTCTCACTCACGTTGGGAATATCGCGAGTGAACTCTTCCCGGCCCAGCTTGGTCTCGCGAATTTCCACGTCGAACTCGTCGATGTGAATCGAGGTGTAAACATCCTCTTTCACCAGGCGTTCAGACAGAATAATCGCGTCTTCAAAGTTGTAGCCTTCCCACGACATGAACGCGACCAGAACGTTACGCCCCAGTGCCAGTTCTCCGTCCCGAGTGGCAGCCGTGTCACACAGCAGCTGACCCTTCTTGACCTTGTCGCCAACCCGCACCAGTGGCTTCTGGTTGAGGCAGGTTCGCTCATTCAGACCCATGTACTTACGCAGCGGATGCGGAATGCCTTCCACTTCCACCACGTTGGCATCCACGAAGGTGACCTTCCCGGACTTCTCGGCATAGACAGCCATGCCGGTATTCTCGGCGACAGCCTTTTCCATTCCGGTCCCGACGATCGGCTGCTCGGTAATGAGCAGAGGCACGGCCTGCCGTTGCATGTTCGAACCCATCAGGGCGCGGTTCGCATCGTCGTGCTCCAGGAACGGAATCAGACCGGCTGAAACCCCGACCATCTGGCTGGGGGAAATATCGAAGTACTCAATCGTCTTCGACTGGGTCCAGACGAACTCATGGCGGTAACGGGCCAGCACACGCTCTTCGACAATCTTGCCCTTCTCGAGCTTGGTATCGGCCGGAGCAACGTACACCTTGGCTTCTTCATCTGCCCGCAGCCACTCGATTTCATCAGTCACCTTCTGATTGACAACCTTGCGATAAGGCGTAATCAGGAAGCCGTAATCGTCCACCTTGGAGTAGACGCTCAGGCTGGAAATCAGACCGATGTTGGTACCTTCAGGCGTTTCAATCGGACAGATTCGACCATAGTGAGAAATGTGGACGTCGCGGACTTCAAAGCCGGCACGCTTCCGGTTCAAACCACCTGGCCCCAACGCACTCAGACGACGCTCATGGGTCAGCATCGAAAGCGGGTTAGTCTGGTCCACCACCTGAGACAGTTCACTGCGGCCGAAGAAGAATTCGATCGCGGCAGAAATGCTCTTGGGATTCACCAGTGAGCGGGGAGTCATCGTTTCGACATCCTTCAGACTCATCCGCTCCTGGACAGTCCGACGCAGCTTCAGGAAACCCTTACGGATTTCATCACTGGCCAGCTCATCAATCGTCCGCAGACGGCGATTCCCCAGGTTGTCGATATCATCGACATGAGCGGAATCATCACCCGAACGCAAACGCATGAGGTAATGGATGGAGTTGATGAAGTCTTCCGGACGAAGCGTCATCTCATCATCGGAAATATCCTGATGGAACTTACGGTTGATACGGAAACGCCCCACGCGACCGAGTCGATACCGATTCAGATCGAAGAACTTCTCTCGGAACAACTCCACAGCCTTGTCCAGCTGAGCCGGATTGCCCGGACGCAAACGCTGATAAATGCGAAGCAGAGCTTCTTCGTGACTGGTTGTTGAGTCTTCGAGAATACTGTTGATAATGAGCGGATCGGTAGCAGCCGCATCAACCAGATCCACCTGCTTGATTCCCGATTCGAGCAGCTCCAGCGCCTGGACTTCCAGAATGCGGTGAGCACATTCGACGATGATTTCACCACACTTCTCATGACCAGCCGGATAAATCACATCTTCCGCAGCAATTCGCCCTGTCAGGCTGGCGGCTTCTGTATTCCGGGTCAATTTGACCGTCTGAGTCGGGTAGAACATCTTGACCAGCTCGGAATCGGTCGCATGATCTTTGTCCATGGCTCGCAGCAGAGTCATGGCAGAGAACTTGCCGCTCTGGTCAATCCGCACACCGAGCGTCTCTTTCTTGCTGATCAGCAGTTCGATCCAGCTGCCACGCTCTGGAATAATACGGCAGGAGTGCGTTTTCCGCTCACCCGGCTCATAGTTCATGACGAAATCGACACCAGGTGAACGGTGCAACTGGCTGACAACCACGCGCTCGGCACCGTTGACGATGAATTCGCCACCACCCAGCATGATCGGCAGGTCACCCAGATACACCTCTTCTTCGACCGGCTCTTCTTTCTGCAGACGCAGCCAGACCCGCAGCGGACGCCCGTAAGTCAGGCGCAGCTGACGGCATTCAACGGGAGAATAGCGAGGCTTGCCCAGTTCGTACTTGACATATTCAAGACGAAACTGCTGATCGAAACTTTCGATCGGAAAGATTTCGCGCAGAATTTCTTCCAGCCCCATCAGCTTCCGACGACTCGGATCGAGATCCGCCTGCAGAAACCGGGCATAAGAATCAGTCTGAATCCGGGTCAGACCGGTCATCTCAAAATCAGACTGCAACTGCCCCGTGTTGCGTGTTTCGTGAGTTTTGAGGACGCGTTGCACAGGAACAGGCATAGACGATCTCCCAACAATTCCATCCAAGTATTTTCAACAGTAGCGGCTGGCTGGCCTGACGGTGAGCCAACTCGCCTTTTATGACAGCGGAACGTCACACCCGTGAACAATTCCAGTTGCAGTGGCTATCCTCGCCAGAAAAGATGAGCGAATTCCTCCCGAACTTCCGCCAACACTCCACAAAACAGAATGCGACGCAGGCGATTGCGGCTCGCCAAGCACATCACGCGGCAATAAGTCCGACTCCCCACATGATTTCTCATGAGGCACTATGGAACGTTTCTGTATGTTCATGCAGCCAGGCAGCAATGAGGAATCAAACCGCGAGACCATCCACCCCGATAGCCGTGGATAGTAACCCATCGAGACAAAAATGCAACGGAATGAGAAAATTTTTTGGTTTTCTCATTCCGTTGATGCAAATTGGGCACCGAAGATGCTCAGCCGGCAGATGAATCGATTCCCAATGCGAGGTGACCGGAGAATCTGCCCTGCCAGAACCGGTAACCAGATCCCCAGCGTGACCACTCCTGGCCAACCCTGATTCTCTGAACGGAAACCGATTCCACTGAGCGAGCCGAATTACTTGATTTCTGCGGTTCCACCAGCAGCTTCGATATCGGCTTTCATCTTTTCGGCGTCTTCCTTGGAAGCACCTTCCTTGAGTGGCTTTGGCACGCCTTCCACCAGGTCTTTGGCTTCTTTCAGCCCCAGACCAGTGATGGCACGAACAGCCTTGATCACGCCGATCTTCTGATCGCCGAAGCCGGTCAGAATGACGTTGAACTCTGTTTGTTCTTCGACCTTGGCAGGCCCGCCAGCATCACCAGACGGAGCGACAGCCATCATCACGCCGCCGCCGGCAGGCTCGATGCCGTGTACTTCTTTCAGGTAATCGGCCAACTGCTTGGCCTGGAGCAGAGTCAGACCAACGATCTGATCGCCCAGATTTTTGGTTGCATCATCGAATTCAGTGGTTGCTTCGGCTGTCGCCATGACATTTCCCTCGCTACTTCAAAAAAATCCCAATCGCTGATCGGTATAAGCCCCGCATCGCGAAAACTACAAGCATGAGCCAGAACATTCTGATTCATCCTCACCTTCCGCCCAGTACGCCGGACCGACTCACCTCAGCGATGCTGAAAAACCTGGTCGCACACTGTGCACAACAAACTTCACTTGGACGCTTACGCTTCTTCTGCCTTCTCTTCCACGGCCTTGACACAGCCAGCCAGTTTGCGGCCTGGGCCAAGCATCGCACCAGCCACCCGAGCACCCGGACTCAGAATCAGGCCGGCAATCTGAGAAATCAGCTCCATACGTCCCGGGCTCTTCGAGAGCTTTTCCACTCCAGTGGAATCCAGCGGCTTCCCTTCAATCGAAGCCCCTTTCACCGCCAGAGGCTCCAGATCACGAGCCCATTTTGTCAACTCTTTGGACAGGGCAACAACATCTTCCCCACCCCAGGCCAGTGTTGACGGACCAGAAAGAATCTCACCCAGAGATTCACCCGCTTCCCCCAGCACCTTCCGAGCCAGTGAATTCTTCACTGTCAGCAGATGAACACCTTTTTCCTCCAACGCCAGACGGAACCGGTTGTCCGTAACTGCATCCAGACGAGAGGAATCGATGACCAGAACATCACTCACGCCATCTAGCTGGCGCTCGATTTCCTGCATCACCATTTCTTTGACCATCTTGCTCATCGCAACATCCTTAACGGACAGATACTTGCTTTACGCTTAAAACCGATTACAGCACATAAATCCGACACCCTACAGGGCAACTCGAATTCCAGGCCCCATGGTGCTGGTCAGGCAGATATTCCGCACATACACGCCCTTCTGGGCATTTGGCTTCAGAGAATTGATGTGCTGCAGAAATGCATCCACGTTTTCTGCCAGCTCTTTTTCACCAAAGGAGAGCTTGCCAACCACGCAGTGGACGTTGCCACCGGAATCGTTGCGGAACTCAACCTTACCAGCCTTGTACTCCTTAACCGCATTGGCCACATCCTGAGTAACGGTACCAGCACGAGGAGATGGCATCAGACCTCGCGGACCAAGCACTCGACCCAGCGGACCAACAACACCCATCATGTCCGGAGAGGCAATCGCGACATCAAAGTCGAGCCAGCTTTCCTTGAGAATCTTGTCTGCCAGATCCTTGTCACCGACAGCATCGGCACCCGCTGCCTTGGCGGCAGCCGCTGCATCACCTTTGGCAAACACGATCACCCGCTGGCTTTTACCAATTCCGTGCGGCAGAACAATCGAACCACGTACGAGCTGATCAGCCTGACGAGCATCAATCCCGAGCCGGACAGCAACTTCAACTGTCTGATCAAACTTGCAAGGCTTCACACCCTTCCCCAGGGAAGACTCCAGCCCCTTCAATTCCGTCACAGCCTGCGAAAGAGACAGAACACCCAATGATTCTGCCTTGGTCCGCAACGCCTGCATTCTCTTAGAACGCTTTGTCATTTCTCTTACCTGTTTATTTACGACAAACCCTATCGGGACTGACAACCTGTAGAACCCACCCTCAACCACAGTAGACCGAGCGACTAATCAACAACCTCGATCCCCATGCTCCGGGCTGTCCCGGCAATCATCAGAGCCGCCCGATCAACCGACCCGGCATTCAGGTCAGCCATCTTTTTCTGAGCAATCTCTTTCAACTGAGCCTGAGTCACCGTACCCACCTTGGTGGTGCGGGGATTTCCAGAACCCTTTGCAACCTGAGCCACCTGCTTGAGCAGCACAGCCGCCGGAGGCGACTTGAGCATAAACTCAAACGAGCGATCATTGTAAACTGTGATCACAACGGGAACAGTCACCCCCATCATGTCCTTGGTCCGCTCGTTGAACTGCTGCACGAACTGACCAATATTGACACCATGAGGCCCCAGCGCGGTACCAACCGGAGGTGCAGGAGTCGCTTGACCACCCTTCACCTGAACCTTGATTTGCGTGACAACCTGCTTTGCCATTCCTCGTTACACCTTATCTGACTCGGGCCAACTCACCTGCAAATCGGAGTCCGCCACATTTTTAAACCCGGCCTGCGCCGCTCGCACTCACATCTTCTCGACTTGCCAGTGCTCAAGTTCAACCGGAGTTGGACGCCCAAAGATCTCAATCAGCACGCTGATTTTCCCGCTGGTGTCATCAATCGCTTCGATGGAACCTTCAAAACTCTCAAACGTCCCCTCACCAATCTTAACCGTGTCACCAACCGCCAGGTTGATTTTCACCTTGGTGGGCTCGTCCTCTTTCTTCTCTTCCTGACCCAGCATGCGGGCAATTTCTTCATCCTGCATGGGGATCGGCTTACCAGCCGCCCCAGTGAAATCGCCAACGCCGCCCGTATCGCGAACCAGGTACCAGGAATCATCATTCAGAACCATCTGAATCATGATGTAACCAGGATACAACCGCTGCTCGCGAACCTTCTTCTTCCCCCCCTTGGTTTCAACCACTTTTTCGGTGGGGATGATAATTTCTCCAAAGTACTCCTCTAGATGATCCCGCTTGATCCGCTTCAGCAGGGCGTCTCGGATGGTCCGCTCGCGGTTGGACTGAACCTTCAGCACATACCAGCGCATGGCTGGCTTGCCTGTTGCCGCCTCATCATCACGAGACGGAATATGAGATTCGTCCTGTTCCAGTTCATCCATGGAATCCAACCGCCGCCTCTCACACCTGACAAAAAGGTCTAACCAACCGACAGACCATCCACACGGAATTTTTCCGCAAAAAACCGAAGCGGGGATTATTCAGATCCTCTCGGGATTTTTCAACCCAGCCGGGCCGCACTTCCCCCAAGAAACCAAGACTTTCTCTACCTAAAGAGGAATCCCAGCTCGCTGACACCACCCGAAAGCCCCAGAAACCAGAAATCCCGGTCCCCAGAAACCACCAGGATTAACCCAGCTTCAAGAAGCCAACATAGCTGAACACCGCCTGCCAGAGCACATCAAAGGCAAACAGAGACACAGCCAGGAAGATCATCACAAACAACACCACAATGGTTGCCCGCCAGAGCTGCGACCAGGTGGGCCAGGAGACTTTCTCCATTTCCGCCTGCACAGCAATCATAAAGTCGGCTGCCGGCGGATAATTGACAATCCGATAAGCCAGCCAGACACCCAGCACCGAGACTGCTCCCGGAATCAGATTTTTCATCAGCTCAGATGCTCCGGAGAGCAACTGAATCTGCATTGTCCAGGCTGCCACCAGAAACACAGCGGCAATTGCAATCGCCGAAATTTGACGGACATGCCGCCCCTGGTTTCGCTTGTAGAGGCCAACCGAAAACAATTCACCCAGAAAACTGGAACTTGATTTTGACTTCGACATGCTCACCTTCCGCGATTCTCTGTTATGCATTCCTGTTGCATCTGCCCGGCATCTTGCCGAACCCGGCCAGGATTCAGAAGATCTGACAATCCAGACTTCCCGCCCCTGAACCTTGAACACGGGCGGAGAGACTTGAACTCCCAACCTGCGGATTTGGAATCCGCTGCTCTGCCAATTGAGCTACGCCCGTTGACAGCCAGCACTCCATCGGGAGCACCAGCCTACAGCAAACTACTTCTTCCGCGACTCTTTGTGCAAAGTATGCTTCCGGAGTTTCGGGCAGTATTTCATCAGTTCGAGGCGTTCCGTTCCCCGCATTTCTTTCGGAACACGATAATTCCGCATTCCCGACTCTGTGCATTCCAGCCAGACATATTCGCGTGCCATGGTATCTAGCCACCCCTGAGCGAGACGCTTCCGCCCGCCACTGCAAACCAGTTTCATGAAAACCAAGCCTCGCCCCTGAAAACGAACAAGGGCGAGGCTCGTAGAATCTCCGCAATCCCGAATACTATTCGAGAATCTTGGTCACGACGCCTGAACCAACCGTACGGCCACCTTCGCGGATAGCGAAGCGGCTTCCTTCGTCCATGGCGATCGGCTTCTGCAATTCCACTTCCAGAGCCACGTTGTCACCCGGCATACACATTTCTGCACCGCCGAGCAGTTTGGCTCCACCAGTCACGTCC
>JAGQQT010000158.1 GCA_020426065.1 Planctomycetaceae bacterium
CAGCCTCAGCTCTCGTACAGGACGATTCGCTCAGACTGCTGCAAAAGGGTCACATAACCCAGCCGGCTTACCAAACAGGTTGTCAGGCGGGAGCCTGACCTACATTTCTGATCAGGTCGCCATTCAACTGATGTATTGTTCGGGGGTTTGTTCGGTTTGGAGGCGGACCATTTCTCGGTACATGCCGTCGGTGGCCATGAGTTGGTCGTGTGTGCCGACTTCGCGGATTTTTCCTTCCTGCAGGACGACAATCCGGTCGGCGTTGCGGATGGTGCTGAGACGATGGGCGATCACGAAGCAGGTTCGGTTCTGCATCAGCCGGGTGAGGCTGGCCTGAATCAGGCGTTCGCTTTCCGTGTCCAGATTGCTGGTGGCTTCGTCGAGGATGAGGATTTTGGGATCGGCCAGGATGGCCCGGGCAATAGCCAGTCGCTGCCGTTGACCTCCGCTCAGTTTCACTCCCCGCTCGCCGATGATGGTCTCATACTGCTGCGGGAGTTTTTCGATGAACTCGGCCGCATTGGCGACCTGAGCGGCGTGGCGGACCTGGTCCATATCGGGAGCAATTTTTCCGTAGCCGATATTCATGGCCACACTGCCATCAAACAGAAAGACATCCTGCTCCACAATCCCGATGATCCGCCGATAGGATTCGACATCGATCTGCTTCAGGTCCACACCATCCAGCAGGAGGGAGCCGGAATCGGGGTCGTAAAAGCGGGCCACCAGGTTGCAGAGTGTCGTTTTCCCCGCTCCACTGGGACCAACCAGGGCAATCGTTTCTCCCGCCGCGACATCGAGCGAGCAATCGACGAGCGCGGGTTGATCGGCTGCGGGATAAGTGAAGTTGACCTGATCAAACACGACTCGTCCGGAAACCTGAGCGTCGTCCAGAATCTGTGTTGATTCCACATCAGACATTTCGAGCGGTTCATCGAGCAGGTCCAGCACGCGATCGAGTCCGGAAAGACTGTTCTGAAAGGTAGCGGCCGACTGTGCCAGCACGGCGAGCGGATCGAGCAGCATCAGCAGATACACCAGAAACATCATCAGATCGCCCAGCGAGAGATGACCGTTGAGAACCTGCCAGCCACCGTAAATGAGTAGTCCAGCCGACGAGAGCGGAATGACGGTTTCCCAGACAATTTCAATCCCCCGCATCCACCACCAGGCATACAGTTCCTGCCGACCCATCAGGTGATTACCGCGCATGTTTCGGTTCGTTTCCGCGTGCTGCTGGCTGAAGCCCCGGACAATGCGAATGCCTCCAAAGGTTTCAGTCGCCTGGCTGTCCACTTCTTCCCGCTGAGTCCGGACCTGACGAAACTGCGGGCGGATGCGGCTGATCCAGGTGCGATGACTGAAGTAGACAATCGGGATTAATAATGAAGCCCCAAACAGCAGCCGCCAGTCCACCCAGGCGAGCACCAGCAGGCTTCCCAGCAGCTGGATCAAGGCCCGCCAGGGGTTGTAGATCATGCCGAAGACAAGGTCCCCCACGCTTCCCGCATCCTGCCTGAGAATGCTGGCCGCTCCGCCGGAACGTAAATCATGAATCCGATGCAGCGGCAAGCGGAGCATGCGTTCGAAAACCTGCTTGCGTAAAGACATCTGGAGGAGTTTTGTCACCTTGGTGGCATGCCAGCGGCCCCAGACATGCAACGAAGTTTTGACGAGTGAAATCAGCAGTACGCCCACGGTGATCGTGACCAGCAACGGCCACTTTTCCCGGGGAACCCACTGCGGCACCGCAGCGGGCAACGGTTCTGATCCCAGCACATAGTCGACCACGGCTTTGATGCCCACGGGCGGGAGCAACGCGAGTCCGGTAGCGATCGTCAGCGTGATGAGGGAGAGGGACATTGAGGACCAGTGACCGTGCAGCATCCGCAAAAAGGCCCGGATCAGATCGAGAGCGGAGCGTTCACGTCGGCGGGATGTTTTTCCTCCACGCTCTGTCTGTTCCTGCCGAAATTTTAACCGGTATTGCTGAAATCGTTGGCTGCTGGTGGCAGGTCGCTGCATAGTCATCTTGTCTTGAAGAAAATGGTCATTCTGAAAGCTTCCGCATTATACGTGGGAACCCTGCAAAGCGAAGGGGGTTGCCTGATTGCAGGGGACAAAACCGTTCCGGGAGGCCGATTTCTGATCCCAGTTTCTGCTTCTGTCCTGTCAGAAACTGGATTTCTGCTCTTTTTCTACAGAGAATGTGCCTGGAAGCAGTGCTCTTGGTATAGACTTGTACGCATCCACCTTCCCAAGACAAGAACGAATTCAGTTCGAGGATGACCATGAATCCAGTCCGCCCGCTCATTTTTGCCCGGCAAAACCTGAGAACCTCCTTCCTGAGAATTGTCCCCTGCTGTCTTTTGACCCTGCTGCTGTGGGGCGGAATTTCAGGTTGCGATGATGGAGGAGGTCCCATTCAGGGCAAATCGACGGATATCTCCCGCAATCCGGATGGCAGCGTCGCCGCCCCCACTTACAACTACTACGATGTCGACCCACAGCAGATTCAGTTCAAAGATGAACTCGAATCCAACGTTGCCCCGCCGGAGCATCTGGAAGATTTGACGTTCATCGACTCCGATGGAGCCAGCGTCACGCTCAAGGATTATCTGGGCAAGAAGAATGTGGTCCTCGTTTTCACGCAGGGCTATTACGGCGGATCTCTTTGCCCCTACTGCACCACGCAAACCGCTCGACTCGTGGCCAACTACAAGAAGTTTCAGGATCTCGAAACGGAAATTCTGGTCGTTTATCCGGGCGACAAAATGCATCTGGAGGATTTCCTGAAAGCGGCCCGGGGCACCGATAAATCCCAGCTGGAGAAAGTTCCCTTTCCGGTTCTGCTGGATGAAGGGTTATCAGCTGTCGATTTTTTTGGAATTCGTGCGCAGGTGGCCCATCCTTCCACGTATGTCATTGATAAGGAAGGCAAAGTTCTGCTGGCCTATGTCGGACAGGATCACTCTGCAGACCGGCCCTCGATCCAGCGGATTCTGGAAGTTCTGCAACCTGCAGATACGCCAGCTTCCTGAGCGGTTGAGGCACCCTTCGCATTTCCAATTTCTGACACCAGACTGGTGATAAGAGTCCCTCTTGGATGCTGACAACACAACGTCTGAATCAACCATCCTGCTGATTGCCTGCTCTGAGGGAATTCTGAGCAGCGAGCAGGTGGATCAGGTTACGCGCGAAGCTCAATCCCGTGAAACCTCCCCGCTGGATGTTGCCTATGAACAGGGATTGCTCAGTCCCAGACAGGTTGAACAGCTGCAGCCACTCACTAACCGGAAATCGGTCATTCCCGATTACGAGTTCCTCGGCCTGCTGGGAGCAGGAGGAATGGGATCGGTTTACAAAGCCCGGCAGCTCAAGCTGGATCGGATTGTGGCGGTCAAGCTGATGAAGCTGACCGATCCGTCCTCTGCTCAGCGAAGCCAGCTGGAAGCCCGCGCGACTGCTCGACTGCAGCATCCCAATATCGTTACCGCTTACGATTACGGTATGCATCAGGGGCGAGTGTACCTGGTAATGGAACTGATTCGTGGTGAAAGCCTCCAGGAACGGGTCAACCGGGATGGACCGTTTGATGAACAGACGGCTCTGTTACTGTTGAGGCAGGCTGCCGGAGCATTGCGATTTGCCGCTCAGCACACCGTGACGCACCGCGATATCAAGCCGGCCAATCTGCTGCTGACCGAGAACCCGGATGATGTCGGTTCGGAGCAGGATGTCCCCCTCATCAAAATCGCCGATTTCGGACTGGCCCGGTTTAACAGCGACCCGGATGATACGCGGCTGACGATGGATGGCTCCACACTCGGCACGCCGGCTTATGCCGCTCCCGAACAACTGGAGAACTCCCGTGTCGATCATCGGGCGGATATCTATTCGCTTGGGGCGACCTTCTACTACATGCTGACCGGAACCCCGCCTTATGCGGGAAAGAGTGTAATGCACGTCATCTCCAGCAAGCTCAATGGAGATGAGGCCTGGGACAAAACGCTGCCGGAACACGTGCGTCCTGCCTGCATTGCTCTGTTTCAACGGATGATTGCATTTAATCCCGAGGAGCGTTTTGCCAGCTACGATGATTTGATTACTACAATTGAAATGCTGGGAGGAGTATTCTCACCCCGCCTGACAACTCTGCCGCCCACGCAGGCTCCTCAATCGTTGCGGAATCTGCCGGTCAAATCTCAGCTGCAAGACAAGGCTGAGCGATCGCGTCGACCTTTGCTCACAGCGGTTCTTTTGCTGGTGGCAGCGGGAGTTGGCCTGGCTGGTTATTCCCTCCTCGACAACCCCCTGAAATCCGTGAATCTTCAAAAACTGATCCCCTCGGGAGAAGTGGGGCCTACGCTGTTTGATGGAATGAGCGTCCCCATCAAAGGTGCCAAATCGGGTGAATGGGAAATTGCCCAGGAGGATCTGGGGGAGGGTTTAAAAGGAGCCAATGTCCTGGCAGGCAAAAATGGGACACGTCTGTTTGCCATTCCGCCCGAAATCCCGCTGTTTGAGCTGCAGTTCAATGTCTTTCCGCTCGACCAGGTTCCGGTCGATGTGCTGCTGGGGAGCGAAACCGATCCCCGACGCACCGTGATTCGGATGCAGAATCAGCAGATTGAAGCGGGGATCATGGAAAAACCGGGGACGGAGCTGATCTTCCTCGATGAGAAAATCACGGTCCCCTTTCTGGTTGACGGTGACCCTCCCGTCTATCAACGGGTCTCTGCCACTCGACAGTCCGATGGCTGGATAATCTATGTCAACGGAGTCTTGATGGGAGGATTCCCCGCTCCGGAGGTGACTTCAACTCAGGTTCTCGAACTGAATGTCCCCGAAGGGACCGCTCACTTTTCAGACTTCCGCATTACCCCGCTCAAGCCAGTCGAAGAACTGGCTCAATAACTGGCGGAGTTATTCACTGCGGGACTGCAGGTACTGGTCGATCTGCTGCAGGCGTGTCAGAAAAATTTTGTACTGATCCTGAGCAGGCAGGATTTCCTTCTCCAGCATTTCCCAGTTTTGCAGAGCGTGTTGTTTCACCAGTGCGTTTTCACTCCGACACGCGTGCAGATAATGGGAACGTCGGTCCTCAAGCTGACTGACTTTGAATTTCTTCGGCAGTACGACCTGATTGAGGTCCACTTCTGACGAAGCATAAACTGTCAGCACGGGATGCATGGCAAAGGCTTCTTCCACGTGATGATGCACGACATAGGCTTTGACGATCCCGCCAATGATATTCAGTTCCCAGACCAGCGGCTGCGGTTTCTCTTCCGGCTTCTCTCCGGCTGCTTTTTGGGGCAGGATCAAGACTTCAATCATGGGAACCTCTACGGCTTCCAGCTTTTCGAACATCCGATTCAGATCGGCAATTTCCCCCCGATAGCGGAACATCTCGTTGCCATTCACCCAGTACCGGTACACGCGGGAAGTGTCGTTGATCGCATCGATCAATCCTGGCCAGTCGGTGTAATTGGCTGCGGACTGGGGACGATTGCCTTCCTCAAATTCACCCTCCCCCCAAACCGCCTGTGGAGTTGTGCAGAGCGTGAGGAAACCGGACACAATGAGTGCCGCAAGCAGGGCAGGGGAGGTCCACGGGCAATCGGATCTCATTCGTTTCTCCTGAGTAGATTTGTAGGTCAGGCTGTGCCTGACGACGCTGATCCCCAAGACTCCGAACGCCCCGGACATCAAATATGGTTGTCATTGAGGAAACCTGATTACCATCAAAGTTCTTTTGTAATCGGCGTCAGGCACAGCCTGAACTACGCAACTTTTTGGGTGGTCACTGGTCATTCAGACGATCTGTGCGATAGGATCATTCCCGGTAATTTTCCGTTTTTTACTATCGAGGCAAAATCATGCGGATTCCGCTTACCATTCGTGTCCTGCTGTTGTCGTTGATCTGTCTGCTGGGAGGCAATACCAGGCTGATGGCCGAACCGGCTCAGGAGTTTCACAAACTGCTGGATGAGCACTGGGAATGGCAGATGAAAACCGACCCGATCGAAGCCTCTTCGCTGGGCGATCTGCGCTATAACCACCTGTGGCCGGACCGCAGCCTGCAGGCTTACGAAGCCAGTCATCAGCAGTTGGGGGAGTTTCTGAAGCAGCTCATGGCCATTGATGAAACCCAGCTGACGGGCGAAGACCGGATCAGCTATCAGCTCTTCCAGCGCAAGCTGGAAATGGAGCGGGAAGGGTATGGCTATGACTGGCACCTGGTACCGATGGACCAGCTTTGGGGCATTCAGAACCAGAACGAACTGGGAGACAAACTTCGCTTTGAGAAGGTCAAACATTATGAAGACTGGCTGAGCCGGCTGAAAACATTTGGCACATTCATGGACCAGACAATCACCCTGATGCAGACCGGAGCGGATCGGAGGATTGTCCATGCCCGCGTGGTAATGCAGCGTGTGCCGAGCCAGATCAGCAAGCAGATTGTCGATGATCCGCAGCAGAGTCTGTTTTTCAATCCCTTCCGCTCCTATCACTCCAGCATATCCAAAGAGGATCAACAGCGGTTGACTCAAGAGGCAGAAGCCGCTATTCGCGACGTTGTGGTCCCTGCTTACCAACGCTTCGATAAATTTTTCCGGGAAATCTATTTGCCAGCCTGTTTTGAGGAAGTGGGCGTGCGTCAGATTCCGCAGGGTCAGGAGTTTTACGCCTATCGGGCCAGGCTGTTCACCACCACGGACATGACTCCGCAGCAGATCCATGATATTGGAATGTCCGAAGTGAAGCGGATCCGCAAGGAAATGGAAAAGATCATGCAGGAGGTTCAGTTCGAGGGAAGCTTCTCCGAATTCCTGGAGCACCTCCGGACAGATCGGCAGTTCTACTATGATAACGCAGAGGATTTGTTCGAAGCGGTGCAGGCAGTCTGCAAGCGGATCGATCCAGAACTGGTTCGACTGTTCAAGACGTTGCCCCGCATGCCTTACGGCGTGAAGCCGATTCCCGAAGCAACGGCTCCCAATACCACCGCTGCCTATTACATGGAGCCGGCAGCAGATGGATCGCGAGCGGGGAATTATTACTTCAACCTCTATAAGCCGGAGCAGCGTCCCAAGTACACGCTGGAAGCCCTTTCACTTCACGAAGCGGTTCCGGGACATCACCTCCAGATTGCCCTGGCCATGGAGCTGGAAGACCTGCCTGCCTTCCGTCGTTTTGGTGGCTACACCGCTTTTATTGAAGGCTGGGGACTGTACAGCGAAAGCCTGGGAAGTGATCTGGGGTTATACAAGGATCCCTACTCCCGCATGGGGCAGCTGACTTATGAAATGTGGCGGGCGATTCGGCTGGTTGTCGATACCGGCATGCATTCACTCGGGTGGACCCGCGAGCAGGCGATTGACCTGTTCGTCAACAATTCCGCCAAATCACGGCTCGATATCGAAAATGAAGTAGACCGCTATATCGCCTGGCCGGGTCAGGCACTGGCGTACAAAATTGGCGAGCTGAAAATTCAGGAATTGCGTCGCAGGTCCGAGAAGGCATTGGGTGAGGAATTCGATATCCGAGAGTTTCATGATGAAGTCCTCAAGCATGGAGCAGTGACGCTGGAAGTCCTCGAACGTCAGATTGATGACTGGATCAAATCGAAATCCACAGCCAATTCTTAGAACTGGTCTGAAAAGAGCTCCCGCAGAAGAGTACGAGCATGAAGCGACGACAGCATATTGATGACGACCTGGAGCACGATGAGTTTCTGGGTGGAAGAACCCTTACTCCTTTCCAGTATCGTCTCAACGAAATCATCTTTGGCGTGGATACGCCCGCCGGACGGATGTTTGATGTTGGCCTGCTGATTGCCATCATGATTTCCGTCATCACAGTAATGCTGGAGAGCGTGGCTTCACTGCAGCAGCGCTATGGTGAGCTGTTCTGGATGATTGAAATCACGCTCACGGTCCTGTTTACCATCGAGTTTCTGCTTCGACTGTATTGTGTCGAGCGTCCGCTGCGGTACGTCACCAGTTTTTTCGGCGTGGTGGATCTGCTGTCGATACTCCCCACCTACCTGGCCCTGTATTTCGCCGGGACGCAATCTTTGATTGTCATCCGGGCCTTGCGATTGCTGCGAGTCTTCCGGGTTCTGAAGGTCACGCACTGCCTGAAGGAAGCCAATCATCTCTGGCTGGCTTTGAAAGCGACGCAGAACAAAATTCTCGTGTTTCTGGTCGTTGTGATGACCATCATTCTGATCATGGGATCGGCAATGTACCTGATCGAAGGACCTGCGAACGGATTCACCAGTATTCCGAAAAGCGTTTACTGGGCCATTGTGACCATGACTACCGTCGGTTACGGAGATATCGCACCAAAGACAGTGCTGGGTCA
>JAGQQT010000159.1 GCA_020426065.1 Planctomycetaceae bacterium
ATCCGCTTCGGTCCTGAACGTGCCACATACCAGATGTGATACCTCTTGTTGAAACAATCTCCCGGACGACTCACATTTCCTGAATTTCAGATTTCCCGTTTTTGACGGCGTTGCAAGCCTCCCGGCAGGCGCCATAATACGGACAACATCTTGCCTGAATGGCCAACTCACGCCCGGAAAGTATTGGAATGGACCTCGATCAGATTAAAGCCTGTATTCCTCATCGTGAACCGTTTCTGTGGATCGATGAAGTCCTGGAACTGACAGAAACGTCCATCCACTGCACCAAATACATCAATCCGGATCTGCCCGTTTTTCAGGGACATTATCCGGACTTCCCGATTCTGCCCGGCGTTCTGCAATGCGAAATGGCCCTGCAGGCTTCGGCCATTCTGATTTCCCGTCTGCACGCCCTTGAAGAAGATAAGGTTCCGGTGGCAACCCGCCTGAACAACGTCAAATTCAAGCACATGGTCCGCCCTGGCGATACCGCCAATGTTTACGTGGAAATCACGGAACGTCTGTCAGATACCTTTTTCCTCACGGGAAAAATCGTGGTCGATGGCCAGGTCACAACTCGACTCGAGTTTGCCGCTACCGCCACGAATCACCCCTCGTGAGTTGGCCCGTTCGGCAGGGAATTGAGCGGAAAACGATCTTTTTCTGATTTTTCCGGAAGAAAAAACCTCATGACTCGTTTCTGAAGTGGGCATTACTTATTCCACAAAAGAAACAGCAGGGAGCATGAGATGAAAAAGATCCTCGGCATCGGACTTGGCATTGCCATCACACTGTTTGCAGTGGGTTTCAGTTTTGCAGAACTGGGGGAATACACCCGAGTCGTTAAGAATCGGATGCACAGTGCTGTCAAAGATTCCATTCCCCTGTCCGTCGAAATTGAGCGGATGGAAGTCTTGCTGACCAAACTGGATGACCAGGTCGCTTCCCATAAATATCTGGTGGCCAAATCTCAAATCAATCTGCAGGAAGCCGAAGCCGAATTGAAGCGGCACGAATCCAAATCGCAGAATCTGTTTACCGAAATGAAGCATCTCCGCAGCTGGATCGATGCCACCGAGGTCGCCACTGTCTGCGTGAGCGGTCATCGGGTTTCCCGAACGGATATCTCGACCGCTTTGCGTCACAAGCTTTCGGCCTGGAAAGAATCGGAAGCGACTGTTGAGGCCTGTGCTCAAACGGTAGGCGAACACCGCAAAGCAACCGACGCCTTGACCATGCAGTTCACCGAATGGGAAAACCAGCGAAAACTGCTGGGACATCGGGTTGAAAAACTGAAGGCCCAGGTCGTTGCTCAGCAGCTGAAGCAGGAAACGTCACTGGCCCAATTGGATCAGTCCGATCTGGCCCGGGCAACCCGGCTGGCTGAAGACATTGAAAAAGAGATTCGGATCAATGAAGCTCAGGCCGCTCTCGGAACCAGCCCGCTCGATCATGTTCTGCAGGAACAGGTTGATGACTCAGCAGATATCACTGCCGAGGTGGATGCGGTGCTGAATGGTCAGGAAAAGAATGACGGCAAACTGACCAGCAACTTCTGATGAGAAGGTTCCCAGGGTTTCAACACCTCCCTGAGTGATCGCCCAACGCAACTGTCCTGATGACAGTTGCGTTTTTTCTTATTATCGAAAGACCCAGCACGTCTGGTCTGTTCTGACCGACGTGACCAAATTCTAACGCATTGAAAAATCTGCGCAGGCCACAAATCTTGGACACGTTCGCAGCACAATGGGGGAAATCGGTTATCGACCTCATTAAAAGATTTGGAAAAACTCTCCGGGAGACGCCGAGAAGACCGTTGAATACTGTTGACCGACGACCAGTGTAACACGCTACAATGTAAATGGTTGCAGCACAGCGATCGCATAAGCTCGGCTTGTTTCGGCAAGCGCTGTGGGGTTACCCCACGGTCGAATCATTGTTGACTTCTCGTCAGGAACCAAAGACCAGTCCGGTCACCGGACTGGTACTTTGGTTCGGGACAGGATCGGTTATCCGCCGCTGTGCTGCAATCTTTTTATTGACTGGTCCCGCCGGAATCCTTTCCAGGGAAATGTCTCCTCAGACTGGCCCGCAGATTATTCGGATGCTCACTGTAAAATTATGGGTCTGATCCAATTCCTACGCAGCCTGTTTTTCGGATCTGGCCCCCAGTCAGCGGGAACAGCATCCCGCCAGTATTCAGATCAGTGGAATGCCGGCTCTTCGAGCGCAAACCAGAATTCCTCGACACCAACTGCGACCGCTCCTGAAACCGTCCGGACCAGACCGAAACTGGTTCCGCTGCGTCGTCATAAAAAGGGACGAAACAGACAACTCATTTCGGGCGAGCGGGGCTTGAAAACAGCTCCCTATCAGCTGGCCGTTCCAGATGTCACCAGTCCAGGGACATTTCTGGATCTGAGCCGGGACGGCGATTCTGCCCGCAGGGCTGACTGGGAACTTCCTGAACTGACCACACCCCAGGATCTGGCCGACTGGCTGGAAATTCCGCTGGGGCATCTCGGCTGGCTGACCGGCAGATACCTGGATGGGAAGCGCCCTCTCGATGCCAGCAAGGCCCATTATCATTACACTTGGAAACAGAAGCGCAAGGGCGGTTTTCGTCTCATCGAAGCCCCTTATCCACTGCTGCGGCAGGTTCAGGAGCAGATTCTGGATGAAATCCTGTGCTGTGTTCCCACGCATGTTTCCGCACACGGGTTTAAAACCGGATGCTCGGTCCTGACTAATGCCCAGCCACACCTCGGCAAAGATGTGGTGGTCAAGCTGGACCTGGACAACTTCTATACCCGCGTCCGTTATTCCCGGGTGGTCGCGCTGTTTCGTGGCATTGGCTATAACCGTGAAATCGCAATCTGGCTGGCCCGACTGACAACCTCGGCCATCCCCGGCAACCTGCGTTTCCCTGGTGGTCAACCCAAGTTGATGTCGCTTTTCCTGCCTCGACATCTTCCTCAGGGAGCCCCCACTTCACCCGCTCTGGCCAATTTGGTGGCCTATTCACTGGATATCCGTTTGAACGGGATAGCCGAATCGTTTGGTGCCCAATACACCCGTTATGGAGATGACCTGACTTTTTCGGGCGACCACAAGTTTCGAGCCTCTCTCCGGCTGTTTCTCCCGCTGGTGCGACAAATCATTCGCCATGAGCGATTTGTCCTCAATCCCAAGAAAATGCAGGTGGTCCGCCCCTGCTCTCGACAGTTGGTAACTGGTGTTGTGGTCAATCAAAAGCCGAACATCTCCCGCAAGGAATTCGACCGGCTCAAAGCCACTCTCCACAACTGTGTTCGCCTGGGACCAGAGTCCCAGAACCGGACAAATCATGAGAATTTCCGAGCTCACCTGCGGGGACGAATCGCCTTCGTACAACAACTCAATCCCGCTCGTGCGGAAAAACTGCTGATGATCTACAACAGAATCAAATGGTCCTGAAGCAGCATCGCACCAGAAGTCAACCTCTGTTCAGTACAGATCTTCTTACAGAGCCGAAAACGATCTTTGCAGTAATTCCTGAACGTGTTAGAGTTCGACCCGAACGTCTTGACGGAAACGGCATCCCGTACCTAGAGATGTTCTTCAGGTTACCCATCAACAAGATATCCACTTGATGAGGAATCTGTCTGGTTTTTGATTACTGACTGAGGATTCACTCAGTCTGAACGAAGTCTCGACAAGGATGTCGATATTATGACTTGCGGCCTCAATTGCTTCCTGTTTCGTTCACGGATTTTCCAGGTATGTCTGGGACTCGGGCTGTTATCCGGCAGTGCTTTTGCCCAGCAGAATCAGCCAGGAAAAGCCACACTCCAGAACACAACTCCCCCTGTCGTGCAGCAGGCGCCGACTCTGACTCCCGAACTGAGCCAGATCCTTGATAACTGGGAAAAGGCAGGGGATTTCACCCAGAAACTGGAAGGAAAGCATCTCCGATACATTTACGACCATGTCTTCTTTGTCGAAAAATGGTCGAGCGGAGAATTCTATTATGAAGCTCCAGATAAAGGACGAATTGATCTGGATGCCCCGAAGGAATTTAAACCGGGGCAGAAACGGACCAGAGGAGACAAGACTTACTCGATTGAAGCCGACAAACCGGAACGCTGGATTTGCGATGGCTCCCAGGTCTATGCCATTGATGAGGATCGCAAAGAGTTTCAGCGAATCCCCATTCCTGTCGAAAGCCGGGGAAATAACATTGTCGATGGCCCGATGCCCTTTCTGTTTGGAATCACCAAGGAAAAGGTCATCATGAGGTACCATGTGTCACTGAATACCCCGGATCAGGGTGGGAAACATGATCTCTCCCAGGGAATTATCCACCTGAAAGTCAAACCGCTCTGGCAACAGGATGCCGCCAACTGGCAGGAAGCCGAAGTGATGCTGGATGCCCGTTCTTACCTGCCTACTGCAATCCGACTGATTCATCCCGGTGCGACCGCCGAAACTGTCTATGTGTTTCAGGACGTAGAACGGAACTCCAAACAGGGAATTGTAGGAGTTGTCTGGGGTGGAAGTCCTTTTCAACCCAATCTGCGGGGTTACAAGGAACTGACCCAGACCGCGGCTGAACCGTCCACCGATATCCGAAAATGAACCAGTGAAAACTGGGGCGAGTCGGTTTCAACCACTGGACAGGAATCCCTCTTGTTCAGGGGAATCCATTTCAGTGGATTTTTTTGGAGAACCGAGCGGGAGTCGGTTCATTGTTTCTGGATTTTTGTTGGTCAAAGTGTAAGAATCCGAAGCTGAAGTCCGAATTATCATCGCGCTCCGGCCTGGCTGGTTTGAGGGTTAAAAATATGGCAGCTGCGACCGACGTCATGAGCAACCGGAAGCCGTACCACCACAATGCATACGAGTTCGTTTTCGATGCACTGCGTTATACCCAGGACATGCTGGACCGTGGACGGCTGCAGGAGGGAATGTCGGAAGAATCGGCTCATATCTCCGGTGGAGAACTGCTTGAGGGTATCCGCCTGATGGCTCTCGAACGCTACGGTCTGATGACCCAGAGCGTCTTCGCAAGCTGGGGGGTGAACACCACCGAGGACTTCGGGAAGATCGTTTTTGATCTGATCGAACGGGGTGAGATGAAAAAGACAGAACGTGATTCCCTGAGTGATTTTTGCAATGTGTATGACTTTCAGGAAGCATTCAATCGCGATTACCTGATCGATGTCAGCGAAGCATTCAAAGGCAATCGCTGATCTTCTGTGCATGGCTGAAGTCTGAAACCCGGATGGAGATTGGGGAAGAATGGAAGCCGCTCCTGCCGGACAACCCAGCCCGCCAGCTCATCATCCCCGCTTTTTTCTGGCACTGGGACTGGGAATCGGCTGGCTTCTCTTGCTGGCCGCGTTTGCCTTCTGGTCTGCCAATCCAGTGACCTTGAACCGGGTTCAACTACTGCATTCGGATGCCATTGTGTCCGGAACCGTATCCGCGGACCGCCAGTCATTACAGATCGAGTCGGTGCTTTACCCCAGCGGCAGTCCCCTTAAACCGGGTGAAAACCTCACACTGCTGATTCCCCCCCAGCACTGGCATTCCGGTGAAGCCAGAATAGTTCCCTTGATGCTGACTGCTGAGGGAAAATGGCAACTCACGCCTCCTCCCTTTCGACAGGACGCCCAGCTCGATTATCCGGATCGCCCTGATCTTCGTGAAGACCTGAATGCCATTCTGGCCTCCCGTTCAACCGCTGCGTTCTAGCCGCTGAGGCCGCCAGTCGGAATGGATTGCGTAAATTGCCCTGCCGACATGATCGTTCCGAATAGAACAAAAAGTCTTTCGGCATGATTTTCTGCTGAATTCCCCAACGATTTGAAGTGATTGCTCGTAACTACCGTCAAGGGGTTTTATACTGCAGGCCTTCCGGGGCCTGTTTTTGTGGGGACAGACCGCAATTAAGAACCGCAATCTGCAGGTTCTGATGCTCACCTTTCGGTTGAGCGTTCAGCTCTGGACCTGCGGGCCAGCCGTGATGACATGGCCAATGCCCGCTGTCTGCCCTGGGGATTTCAATACGTATCTGACAGGAACGGTCTTTTCTGCCGGGTCCTGATTTTTCTTCTGGCGATTTTCTATCAGTTTATTTTTTGACAGGCGAACCTGAGTTATGTCCGCATCGGAAAACGTGATTGAAATCCGTAACCTTTCCAAGGTTTACCGCGACTTCTGGGGTCGCAAAAAAGTTCAGGCTCTCAAGTCTCTCAGTCTGGATGTGAAGCAGGGTGAAATTTTCGGTTTGCTGGGACCAAACGGTTCCGGAAAAACCACCACGATGAAACTGCTGCTTGGTCTGCTGTTTCCGACCACCGGAGATGTCAGCATTTTCGGCCAGCCAGCCACCAACGTCGAAAAGAATGAGCGAATTGGTTACCTGCCGGAAGAGTCCTATCTGTATCGCTTCCTGAATGCAGATGAAACCCTCGATTTTTACGGCCGCTTGTTCAATATGAGTGCGGCAGAACGAAAACAGCGCCGGGACGATCTGATTGCCAGTGTCGGACTGCAGCATGCCCGCAAGCGTCAGCTGAAAGAGTATTCCAAAGGGATGACCCGCCGGATTGGGCTGGCCCAGGCATTGATCAACAATCCTGATCTGGTTCTGCTGGACGAACCAACCAGCGGTCTGGATCCTATCGGTACCCGCGAGATGAAAGACATGATCATCAAGCTGCGGGAACAGGGCAAAACCGTGGTGATGTGTTCTCACCTGCTGGCAGACGTCGAAGACGTTTGCGACCGGATCGCCATCCTGTATGGTGGCGAACTGAAGGTGATGGGGAATGTCAAAGAACTGCTCACCTCCAGCGATGGATCGAAATACTCACTGGAAGAACTGTTCCTCAAAACCGTCCAGATCAGTCAGGCACAACCCGGGAAACGATTTGTCAGCGAAGGAAACGAGGGAGAATCTCCCATGGAGGCGGAATCTACTGCCGACAGCAATGCCGGTACCTGACGCTCCCCTGCCTCGGATCAACAATCCTGAGGCAACTCCTGGTTTTTCTTTCTCTCTTTTTGATTCCTTAGCGGAGAATGGATAACAATGTCCTTCGACGTTGTCGGCTTCGATTTCCTGGATGGCCTCATCCACTTCCTGAAAGTGTTTGGGGGGATTGCGGCAATCGCACTGATTGCTTCTTTTATCCTCTCACTCGTGACTTACGGCGGTCGGGGGTTTGGCCTGTTTTTCAAAACACTGTATGAGGCCGTGGTCGACTTTGCCCGCACCTCGCCCCGTCGGGTCCTGGCACTGGCTTATCACACCTGGCTGGAAGCGACCCGCAAAAAAGCACTGTTCGTGTTTGTGGTCTTTGCCATCCTGATCATGTTTGCCGGATGGTTCCTGCGAGATTCTGTGTCGCAACCCGATCAACAACTCAAAGTCTACGTCAAATTCGTGCTGACTGCCGTAACCTGGCTGACTTTGCCCGTCATTCTCCTGCTCTCCTGCTGGGGCATCCCGACGGATATCAAAAACCGCTCCCTGCATACGATTGTCACCAAGCCGGTCCGCCGACATGAAATTGTACTTGGCCGCTTTCTGGGCTTTAGTGCCGTCGGAACCTTCGTCCTGCTGATCATGGGTGTGATTGGTTATTTCTGGACCGTCTACCAGATGCCTAAAGCAGCTCAGGCAGAACTGGTCGGCCGGGTTCCTGTCTACGGAGACATGACTTACTCCAACCGGGTTGGATTGCGTCCCACAACTACTGATGCAGAATCTGCCGGAGTGAATGTCGGAGATGTATGGGCCTACCGGAGTTACATCGAAGGGGGCACGAAGGCCAAGACCTTTTACGACTTCAAAGGGATTGATGTTGGCACGCTGCGTAAGCAGGGAACCGTACGGATCGAATACAACTTTGAAGCATTTCGAACCCACAAAGGAGATATGGACAAACGGCTGGTTTGCCAGCTGACCATCGTCAACAATACCAATGGCCTGCGAGTCCCGCTCAATCCGTTTGAGGTGAATGAATTCAGTAACAAGGCTGCAGATAAAACAGTGATTCTGGGCCTGACCGAAGAAGGGGAACCGACTGACTCCTACACTTATCAGGAAGAGGGAACCAGTGAATTCAACGAAGTGAAAATCTTTGACGAACTGCTGGAGGGGGGCGATATCACAATCGAAGTCGCCTGTCTGGACGATGGCCAGTTCCTGGGAATGGCACGTTCCGACCTGTTTCTCCGTAT
>JAGQQT010000015.1 GCA_020426065.1 Planctomycetaceae bacterium
ATTCTCGCACTGGCAAGCACATGTGGCACCGGGAATTGACCCGTTATCACTGGTTCGTGCTGATTGTGGCGGCTCTGGGCTGGTTGTTTGACACAATGGATCAGCAGTTGTTCAATCTGGCACGAATTCCCGCCATGAATGAGCTGCTGGCACCTGCGCCTGGCCAACTCCCTGATCGAGGAGAAGTGAACCGGTATGCCGGGATCACAACCGCGATCTTCCTGATTGGCTGGGCGACGGGCGGGTTGTTCTTTGGAGTTTTGGGTGATCGCATCGGCCGGGCGAAAACCATGATGCTTACGATACTGGCGTATTCGCTCTGCACTGGATTGAGTGCCCTGTCGACAAATGTCTGGGACTTCTGTCTATACAGGTTTCTGACCGGGCTGGGAGTTGGAGGAGAGTTTGCGGTCGGTGTTTCACTCGTGGCGGAAGTCATGCCTCGACGCGCCAGACCTTTTGCGCTGGGCCTCCTGCAGGCACTTTCCGCAGTAGGCAATATTATGGCTGCATTGATCAGCATTGGACTGGGGCACCTGGAAGAAAGTGGTGTACTGGGACAGTGGCAGCTTGCCGGGATCACAATTACGGCATGGCGGGCAATGTTTGTCGTGGGAACGCTGCCCGCGTTACTGGCACTGATTATCCGCCGTCGTCTCAAGGAGCCGGAACGCTGGCAGGCGATATCCAGCAAGACGGCTGATGATGAGTTTGTTATTGAGGGGCATGTGGTCCACTCTGGTAAACAACAGGCTGGATCGTATGCGGAGTTGCTGGGAGACGCTCGCTGGAGACGACGGGCGCTCGTCGGACTCGTAATGGCCACCAGTGGTGTGATTGGTGTCTGGGGGATCGGGTTTTTCAGTATCGACCTGAATCGCAGTGTCCTGAGAAAAGTGTTTGAGCAGGAGTTGAGAGATTCTGGTGCGGCCAATCTCGATCGAGATGCATTGCGTCTGCTATTGGCAGATCCAAGCGGGTTTGATCAGTGGGCAGCACCATTACGGCCCACTGATCTGCTGAATTCCTCCGCAACGGTC
Source organism: Planctomycetaceae bacterium (assembly GCA_020426065.1). GTDB lineage: Bacteria > Planctomycetota > Planctomycetia > Planctomycetales > Planctomycetaceae > Rubinisphaera. The sequence goes on from JAGQQT010000015.1 coordinate 1,041, forward strand.
TCAGATGCCCAGCCGTTGCTGACAGCCATGCTCACGCTGCATCAGAAGGGAGAATCTGTCGAGATCGCCACTTTGCTGGACAGCCTGGATCAGCAGGGACAGACAGAGTCGGAACGGGCACACAGGCTGGAATACCTTTCAGGCGTTCCCGAGTCGAGCGGTTCCGATCAGCTCAGTAAGTCCATTCTGGATCGTTCCAAGGAACAGAATGGTCGGATGACCCGCTGGGCGGGATACACCTCCATGATGCTGAACATCGGAGCTTTTTTCGGCATTTACGGGTTCAGCATGCTGACCCATCACATTGGCCGCAAGCCAGCGTTTGCAGTTTCCTACATTGCAGCAGGCTTGAGCACAGCTTTGGTGTTTGCCTGCCTGAACGACATCACGGATGTTTTCTGGATGATTCCGCTAATGGGGTTCTGCCTGTTGTCTCTGTTCGGGGGATACGCGATCTATTTCCCGGAACTGTTCCCTACGCGTCTGCGGAGCACAGGAACTTCTTTCTGTTACAACGTGGGCCGTTTCATTGCCGCCAGCGGTCCGTTCACACTGGGCCTGCTGACCAGTGAAGTTTTTGCGTCCTATTCAGAACCAATGCGCTGGGCGGGTGTTTCCATGTGTAGCGTCTTCCTGCTGGGGCTGGCTGCACTTCCGTTTGCCCCTGAGACCCATGGCGAAGATCTCCCCGAATAAACAACTGTCGATTCCCATCGGTATCGATTTATACCCCTATTTAAGAACCTGACTTCCATGAGCATGAAACTGACAAAAACCCAATGGTTGATTTGCGTGATTGCGTCGATTGGATTTGCCTTCGACATTTATGAGCTTCTGATGCTGCCACTGATCGTGAGACCGGCTCTCCAGGAATTAATTGGGGCCACCCCTGGAACACCGCTGTTTGAGCGTTGGGTGGGGTTGTTGTTCTTCGTGCCTGCCATGGTCGGAGGTGTATTTGGGCTCCTGGGAGGATATCTGACAGATCTATGGGGACGCAGACGAGTTTTGGTCGGCAGCATTCTGCTCTATGCATTTTCTGCCTGTGCGGCTGGATTCGCGACCTCCATTGAGATGTTGCTGGTTTTGAGGTGCACAACATTTATTGGTGTTTGTGTGGAGTTTGTAGCAGCCGTGGCCTGGCTGGCTGAGCTCTTTCCTGACCCGAAGCGTCGAGAGGCTGTGCTCGGGTTTACGCAGGCGTTCTCTTCTCTGGGGGGACTTCTGGTAACTGGTGCCAATTACATGTCGCTGCAATACGGGGAGCTGTTGCCAGCGATTCATGGAGGTCATGAGGCCTGGAGATACACGCTCATTTCAGGAGTGATCCCCGCCCTCCCCTTGATTCTGATTCGTCCGTTCCTGCCTGAGTCACCCGAATGGGAGCGTAAAAAGAATGAGGGAAGTCTGCAGCGTCCAAGTCTGGCAGCACTGTTTTCGCCCAAATATCGTCGGACAACGATTGTGACAACGATCATGTTTGCCTGCAGTTACGGCGTCGCTTTTGGAGCACTCCAGCATACACCCCGCATTGTCCCCTCAATGCCGGAAGTCCAGGCGATGACTGCTGACAAGCCGGTTCCGGAGAAGAAGAAGATTGAGCAGGCTACCGCCGCTCACGTCAACTTTTATCAGGAGATTGGCGGATTGACTGGTCGCGTTTTATTTGCGATCTGTGCGATCTGGATTGTCAGTCGGCGTGGTCTGATCCGACTGTTTCAGATTCCTGGGTTGATTCTGATTCCTCTCGTGTACTTCTTCCCCGCTCGCGACAACCTGGAGCTCTTGAAGTGGGGGATCTTCGTGGCGGGTCTGTTAACGATTGCCCAGTTCAGTTTCTGGGGGAACTATCTGCCCCGAGTTTATCCTGTGCACTTGCGGGGAACCGGTGAAAGTTTTGCTGCCAACATTGGCGGACGAATGATCGGTACTTCGGCAGCGCTGGTGACAACAACCCTCACTCCGCTCATGCCCAGTCATTCCACCGCACTGGCGGCAGGTTGTGTTGCACTCGCTGCCTACCTGGTTGGATCCATCGCGTGCTTCTGGCTGCCGGAACCTGCAGAAGAGGCAGAGTAAATATTGTGTTTACACAGGACCTGGAACAGCGTTGCTGTTGCCTGTCAGCAAAATGGGTTTCTGGTGTAATCGATCAGGCGAAAACAGTTCAAGGTTTGAATGATATCCCTGCAAAGGTACGCGCAAGATGGGGTGGGAAGCATGGATAGCACTGTCTGCAGTCATAGTGCTGCTGATCGGGCTGGCTCGAAACTGGGGGCCGCCCGAGTTCATTGTTCTGGCTGTCTTACTGTGTCTGATTACAGCTGGTGAGCTGACCGGCAGTCCGCGTCTTCCGTCTGCCTCTCAAGCGATTGCTGGTCTGGCGAATTCTGCAGTAGTCACTGTGGGAGCGCTGTTCATTGTTGTGGCCGGACTGACACAGACGGGAGCGATGACGCGCCTGGCCCGCCCCCTGATGGGGGGGACAAACGTGAGCATTGCCGGAGCTCAGGCTCGTGTGATTTTTCCCGTAGCCGGTATCAGCAGTTTCCTCAATAACACGCCGGTTGTGGCGATGTTTTTACCTGTGGTAAACGACTTATGCCGACGAACCGGGATCAGTCCTTCCAAGCTCTTTTTACCTCTGAGCATTGCCTCGACACTGGGTGGGTTGTGTACCCTGATTGGCACCAGCACAAATCTGGTTGTCAGTGGTCTTGCAGCCAAAGAGCCATCTCTCGGTGAGCTCAGTATTTTTGATCCTGCCTGGATTGGAATTCCCTGCTGTCTTTCCGGCCTGATTTATATCATCGTCTGTCAGCGCTGGCTGTTGCCAGATCGCAAACCGGTCATCAGTCGGAAGGATGATCCCCGTGAATACTGTGTTGAAATGTCCGTTCCAGTGAAGAGTCTGCTGATCGGTCAGACGGTTGAACAGGCAGGACTTCGTCATTTGCCTGGACTGTTTCTGGTTGAAATTGACCGGCAGGGAGAAGTATTGCCGGCGGTTGGTCCCCAGGAGAAACTGCGGGAAGGTGACCGTCTGGTTTTTGCGGGCCATGTTGAGTCGATGGTTGATCTGCAAAAGATTGCCGGGCTTGTGCCGGCAATGGACTCAGTCTTCCGGCTCGGGACAGGACAGTCGGAGCGATCCCTGATTGAAGTTGTAGTGTCAGATCGCTGCCCGCTCCTGGGAAGTACGATTCGTGAAGGACACTTCCGCTCGGTTTATGATGCCGCTGTAATCGCCGTCGCCCGGAGCGGACGAAGAGTTGCAGGCCGAATCGGAGATGTTGTTCTGCAGGCTGGAGATACGCTCCTGGTGGAAGCGAGGCCTTCATTTGTTGAAGAGCTTCGAGATTCTCCCGATTTCTACCTGGTCAGTGGTGTTGAGAACTCCATGCCGATACGTCATGGTCGGGCCAATCTCGCTCTGGGAATTCTGGCAGGCCTGATCCTGCTGGCTTCAATGGAATGGCTGGAGATGGTAACGGCCTCTCTGCTGGCAGCAATTCTGATGGTGGCAACGGGGTGCTGTTCATCTGGCCTGGCCAGAAAAAGTATTGACTGGTCTGTACTGCTGGTGATCGGTGGATCTTTGGGAGTGGGATTGGCTTTGGACCGCAGCGGAGCAGCCCTGGCGATTTCTCAAAGCATTATCGGTGTGGCGGGCCAGAATCCCTGGCTGGTACTGGCTGCCGTTTACCTGACAACAATGCTTTTTACCGAATTGATTACCAATAACGCCGCTGCAGTACTGGTATTTCCCATCGCGATTACCTCGGCAAACTCATTGTCAGTCAACCAGATGCCCTTTGTCATGGCCGTGATGATGGCTGCGTCCGCCGGTTTTGCGACCCCGATTGGTTACCAGACCAGCTTGATGGTTTATGGTCCGGGTGGTTATCGTTTCAGTGATTACCTGAGATTCGGAATCCCGCTCGACCTGTTACTGATGGTGATCTGTGTAGTCCTGATTCCGGTCATCTGGCCCTTTTGAATCCATGGTTTAAATGAGGGGAAACATACTGCTGCTCAGAACCTTTCTTCCGTTGTTATTCTCCGATAAGATTGGTTAAAAGGAAATACGGTATGAGCAAGAATCAGCGACAATCGGCCCGGAGACCGGCAACAAAGTTGCCGAATCTACAGAAGAAGATGCAGAAAATCAGGATGCCCGGGAAACAGTCGGGCGGCAAGAAGAAGTAACAAATCCCGGCATCATTTAATCGGCAGGCAGTTCGGAACACTCGGCATCTTCTGCCTCTTCCAGGGTTTCGTATCCCTCGCGAAGAATGAGAGCGGCAATGACCAGTGCCGCTACGGAATCGATCCACCATATCTGCCAGAGAGCATGTGCGCCCAGGCCGACCAGCAGTGCAATCGACAACAGCAGGCAGGCGAGTGTTTCTTTGGAATCGGCTACCAGGCTGCGGCTTCCAATCGCCTTACCAAGACGATACTTGAGCAAAAACAGAACTGGCATCACGATCAGTGAAGCAATTGCCAGACCAATCCCCATCGGACTGGTTTCTGGCACCTCCTTCTGGTAGAGGGCGTAACCTGAGTCAAGAATCACGTATCCACCAAGAATAAAAAATGAGTAACCAACCAGCCGCGCTGCCTTCTGCTCAACCTGCTCGATCTCTTCTTCATCTGCAGTGGGATCATACTTCCAGAATCGCCAGACGATGACCATGCCTGAGAGTGATTCGATAAAACTGTCCAGACCGAAGCCCAGGAGAGCGTTACTCCCTGAGAGTGCCGCTCCCCACATTGCCACTCCTCCTTCCAGCATGTTGTAAATGACTGTAAAGAAGGCGAGAGCAAGGGCTCTGGATTTTGTCGACTTCATTCCGGTGAGCCTTCAACTGGATTGTTTTTATCCGGTGATCACGCCCATTTTATCGATTTGCCGAACTTTTTTCAGGTAGCGGTGTCAGTGAGAAAAACCATAAACATGAAAGAGGTGCCCCATGCGACACACAAACGAAGACCATTTCGACGAACAGTTGTTTTTTTGAGACGATGAGTAAGCGGCGTAACGGCCCCAAAAGAATTGAACAGGGCCGTCCGAAACGCAGGTCAAGCGTGGAGTGCGGATAGTCCACGGCAGCAAGTTGCTGGAGGAAAAGCTCGGCAGAAATGATCTCTGCCCCTGCGGTTCTGGCAAACGCTTCAAAAAGTGTTGTCTCTCGAAAGGCTGCTTTTGATGGAGTGAACCGGGAACACTACTTTCAGGGAATGAACACCCTCTACCCGCTCGGTTCAAGTCAGCCGAGCGGGTTTTTGTATTTGGGATCTCCAGGAGGTGAGTCATGGAGGCAGTTCTCTTCATCGGTCTGCAGGCGTCTGGAAAATCATCCTTCTACAAAGAAAAGTTTTTTTCAACGCACGTTCGTATCAGCCTCGATCTGTTAAGAACTCGCAACCGGGAACGGCAATTGCTGGCAGTGTGCCTGAAGACCCGGCAGCCTGTTGTGATCGATAATACCAATCCGACTCGGCAGGAGCGTGCCCGTTATATCCAGACTGTCACGTCTTCCGGGTATTCCATAACTGGGTACTATTTTCGGTCCAGGGTTGAGGAATGTCTCACACGCAATCAACAACGTTGCAATCAGGTTCCAGAAGTTGGCATCCTGTCCACCGCGAAAAAACTGGAGTTGCCAACACTGGATGAAGGCTTTGATATTCTGAAGTATGTACAACTGACAAAATCCGGTTTTGTCATCGAAGAGTGGCTTCAGCAGGATGACTGCTGAAGAGGGAAGGATGAATTGATATGAAGTTTGATGACCTTGACAGGAAGATGCGGGTCTTTGAGACCTCAGCTGATCTTTGTGTTTTGCCTGAATTATTCATGGTTGCACGTCTGGATGGTCGAAGTTTCACTCGGCTGACCAAGGACGCAGGCCAGTTTGAGGTCCCATTTGATTTCCGTTTTCGTGATCTGATGGTTTCTACAGTCGAGGCCTTGATGAAATGCGGTTTTCGGGTGATTTACGCTTACACGGAGAGTGATGAGATTTCACTGCTCTTCGATCCTGAGGAACAACTCTTCGGCAGGAAGCTGCGCAAATACAATTCGACACTTGCGGGTGAAGCCAGTGCCCGGTTTTCACTCAAACTGGGGCAACCTGCCTGTTTCGACTGCCGGATTTCGCAGTTACCCACGATTCAGTTGGTTGTGGATTACTTTCGCTGGCGGAATGAAGATGCTGCTCGGAACGCCTTGAGTGCCTGGTGTTACTGGACGCTTCGTAAGGATGGACATAACGAGCAGCAGGCCACGAAACGATTGCTGGGGCTTTCGGTGAATCAGAAAAACGAACTGTTGTTTCAATACGGGATCAATTTCAATGATCTTCCGAACTGGCAAAAGAGGGGGATCGGACTGTATTGGGAAGAGCATGATAAGCCTTCTGTGAATCCGATCACTCTGGAGAAAGTCAATGCTCGTCGCCGGCAGATCTGTATCGACTACGATCTGCCAATGAAGGAAGATTACAGCCAGTTTGTTCGATCAATCATTTGCAAATCTCAAACACAAGGAGCCTGACGATGGGGACTTCCCATGGTGATTTCACCAAGTATCCCCGCACGCCCCATCTGTTTGGTTCGAAGGGGACGGATGATGACAAGCATCTTGGCGAAGCGGAGTCGAAGGCGTTCATCGCCGAGGAATCGTTGATTGTTGAAGAGAAGATCGATGGTACAAACGTCGGTGTCCACTTTTCTGACTCCGGCGAGATGGTTCTGCAATGCCGGGGCCATCTCATCACTGAGGGGATGCATCCTCAGTACGACCTGTTCAAGCAGTGGGCGGCGGTGAAGCGACTGGTTCTGGAGCAGAAACTGGAGAACCGCTTCATTCTGTTTGGAGAATGGGTCTATGCCCGACACTCCATCCATTATCGGAAACTGACGCACTACTTCTTCGAGTTCGATATCTATGACAAGGAGCGTGAAGCTTTCCTCGATCTGGAACGTCGATTATCCATACTTGCTGAGACCGGAATCGAAACTGTGCCGGTGGTTCATATGGGCACGGTGGATCGAGATGACCTTGTAGACCTGATCGGACCATCAGAGTTCGACAGTCACTTCGAGAACCCAATCACGAAGCGTTCCGATAACCTGATGGAAGGACTCTACCTGCGGACAGAGGCGAATGGTGCGGTCTCAGGGCAAGCGAAGTTTGTCCGTCCAGAATTTGTGGAGAAGATCAAGCAAAGCACGCACTGGCAACATCAGCCAATGGTGCCTAACCTGCTCGCCGCTGATGTGGATATCTGGGAGTGAATGCTGTGAACAATAGGCCGGACATCATCTTGGATCACGAGTTCTTACCGAAGCACGAGGAACTATTTGCGGAACTGATGTCGTCCGTGAACTGGGATGCAAGCATGAAGGCCCGCAAGACGGCCAGCTTTGGAAAGCCTTATGACTATTCCCAGATGTCTTACGCTGCAACAGAAATACCGGCATGCCTTGTGAACGTTGTTGAATACCTCAAGTTACGGCTGAACATCCTGTTCAATAACTGCCTGCTGAACCTGTATGAAACTGGCCAAAACACGATGGGATTCCACTCGGACGACGTACACAACCTGGTTCCAGGGACCGGCGTGGCAATCGTTTCGTTGGGCAGTGAGAGAATAATCACATTTCGGTCGATGGATCAGTCCCAGCTTGTTGATTTCAGGCTGTCCCCTGGTTCGATGCTCTACATGGACAGCGATGTGCAAAAGGACTGGATGCACGCTATCAGAAAGCAAGGTGATGCAGGGCCACGAATCAGTCTCACATGGAGAGCAATTTGTTCGGAGTGGATGTCATGAACTGGGAGCAGCTCAAACAGGGATCGCTGGAGAGCATTACGGCATGGGCCGAAACCCAGTCGTGGTGTCGGGCAATGGCGGGCTGCGTTCAGGATGACGAGTGGCATTCGGAAGGGGATGTCTGGACTCACACGAAGCTGGTCCTTGAAGAAATTAAAAGGATGAGGGAGGAAGGCGGAAAAGATGGGCCATACAGTGATTCGACATTTATCCTTCAACCTTCCGACTTCATCCTTTTGGTCTTCACCGCTCTGTTCCATGATGTTGCCAAGCCGCTGACGACTGAGGTTGATCCTGAAACGGGACGGATCCGGACTCACGGGCATGCCGTGAAAGGAGAACTCGTTGCCCGTGCAATCCTACGTGATCTGGGGTGTGATCTGGCAACACGAGAAATGATCGCGGGGCTTGTTCGATACCATGGTCGGCCTGCCTTCCTGCTTGAACGCGAAAAGCCGATCCATGAAGTGGTCCGACTCTCCTGGCTGGTCAACAATCGCCTGCTCTTTTTGTTCGCGCTGGCTGATACCCGCGGACGTGATACTGATTCGATGACTCGTCCCGAAGAGAATCTCTACTACTGGAAAATGCTGTCAGAAGAAGCAAACTGCTTTGATCAGCCTTATCCTTTCCCGACGGATCATGCCCGCTTTACCTACTACCGGCAGCAGGAGCCAAATCTGCATTATGTCCCTCATGAAGAATTTTCCTGTACCGTCACCCTGATGGCCGGATTGCCGGGGAGCGGCAAGGATACGTGGCTGGAACGAAACAGGCCCCAACTGCCGGTCGTTTCGCTGGACAATCTGCGAGAGGAAATGGGAATCTCTCCAACCGAGAATCAGGGGCGAGTTGCCCAGGCTGCTCAGGAGCGCTGTCGAGAGTACTTGAGAGCAAAGCTTCCGTTTGCGTTCAATGCGACCAATACGATGCGAATGACCCGTCAACGCTGGCTTGATCTGTTTGCGGCCTACAATGCGCGAATTGAAATCGTCTATCTGGAGCCGCCTTTTGAGATCGTATTGAAACAGAACCGGTCACGGCACGATCCCATTCCTGATTCCGTTATTCGTAAACTTGCAGAAAAATGTGAACCACCATCATGGACAGAATGCCATAATCTGGTCATGTGTGATGGGAAAACCTGATAGTCCTGTATTCGGATCAGTTCTATTCATCAAAGGAATACTTACAATGCGGTTCATCAGGAATTTCTCCTCAATGCGACTGATGCCCAAGGATTCATCGGGGCAGTAATACTACACAGCGCTATCAGTGATGTAGCCGGGATCGAAAATGTTATTAAATCATTACAGCCAACGCTTAAGTTTGCGTTTTGGCAATTTGCTTCCTCTTCTGACTATTAGTTTCTGTCTTGCCACTCTGGTGAATGCTGAAGAACAGATTTTGCGGAAACCTGCTGACAACGGCTCAGGGCAACCTCGAAAAGCGTGGGGGCCAATTGTCCTGGGTGAGGATGACAAACCTGGGTTCCCTGAACCACCTGCGGGGTGGGATCAGCGGCGGCCAGAGATTCCTCACGGCAAACTTGAAATGGTTAAATACGATTCGAAAACTGTCGGGACGACGCGGAAGATGAATGTTTATACGCCGCCCGGATATTCACCGGACAGGAAGTATCCCGTGCTTTATCTGCTGCATGGCATTGGGGGTGATGAAACGGAATGGACCCGGTTTGCAGCACCGGATCTTCTGCTCGACAACCTGATCGCTGCTGGGCAGGCTCGGCCAATGATTATTGTGATGCCCAATGGACGGGCACAGAAAGATGATCGCCCAGTTGGTAATGTCTTTCAGCATGCACCTGCGTTTGCCGTGTTTGAGCGAGACCTGCTGGATGATGTCATCCCGGCCATTGAATCACGTTACAGTGTCCAAAGTGATCGGGAACATCGTGCCCTGGCGGGGCTTTCCATGGGGGGCGGTCAGGCATTGAATTTCGGGTTGGGAAATCCCGAACACTTTGCCTGGATTGCTGGCATGTCCTCTGCTCCCAATACCAGAAAGAGTCCTGAACTGGTGCCAGACCCTGAAGTGGCCCGGCAGTTGAAATTGATCTGGCTTTCGTGCGGGAGTCGGGATGGTCTGATTCACATCAGCCAGGATGTGCACACCTATCTCAAAGAGCATGATGTGCCCCATGTCTGGCATGTGACCGATCATGCACACGATGCGGCGGAATGGAAACAGGCTTTGTACTGGCTGCTGCAAAAGCTGGAGTTTGAGTGAGCTTCACTCAGACTTCTGCCAGCTTGGAAGAGGCGTCGCCAAAGGCTGGGAGTTGGACCTCCATTTTTTCCATCATGGAGAGGAACAGTCGGCATAACTGGCGTTCGGACTGACCAGAGTAATCCAGGACCCGGCCACCCTGAAGTCGTCCACCTGCCCCACCCAGAAGAATGACTGGCAGCTGATCGTTATCGTGCCGGGCACCGGCCATCATGCTGGAACAATGCATGATCATTGTATTGTCCAGCAATGTTCGAGGTCCTTCCTGAATACTGTCCAGCTTGCGAGCCAGATAGGCAAGCTGTTCCATGAAAAACTGATTGACCTTGAGCCAGTCTTCACCATCACTGTGCGAGAGCAGGTGGTGAATCATGTAATCGATGCCGTGTCCGGGTTGTTGCACGCTATCAATGTTGGGAAAACGGAGTGCGCTGTGGTCGTTATTCAGCTTGAGTGTTGAAATACGGGTGGTGTCGGTCTGGAAACCCAGAACCAGGATATCAATCATCAGGCGCATGTGTTCAGAGATGTTTTGCGGAATTCCCTCTGCTGGACGGGGTTGATTGGGTTTTTCGAGAGTTGGTCTCCAGCCCTGCAGTTGTCCTTCTTTCCCTGCATTTTCAATCCGCTGCTCGACTTCACGCACACTATCGAGATATTCGTCGAGTTTTCGCTGGTCGCTGGTGCTGAGACGTCGACGAAGATCCTGAGCATCGGTCAGGACTGCATCGAGCACGCTCCGGTCTTCTGGTGAAGATTCATCCTTGAAGAGGCGATCGAATGCCAGGGAGGGATAGAGTTCGAGCGGGGTGGGCGTGGTGGGTGAACTCCAGGAAATGTGCGAGCTGTACAGCATGCTGTAGTTTTTGTGGACAGACGGATTGGACTGCTCACAGGCCAGGACCAGGCTGGGAACTTTGGTGCTCCGGCCATAGGTCTGAGCGAGGACCTGGTCGAAACTGGTTCCTGAGCGGATCTCTCCACCGCTCGCAATAGGAGCACCGGAAAGCATGTTGCCAGTTTGTGAACTGTGAATGTTTCCCTTGCGGGCCTGCTCGTGATAGAGCCCACGGACAAACAGCATGCGATCCCGGAATTCGCTTAGCGGAGTCAGCACACGTCCCAGTTCCATGCTGGAGCCTTCGCCTTTGGCCCACCATTCCTGGGAGTGAAAACCGTTTCCTGAAAAAGTCACACACAATCGGACTGGTGCTTCGCTGGCGGGTTCCTTTCGGCCGCTTTCTTCGCCCCAAACCGTGAGGGATTCCAGCCAGGGGAGAGCCATGCTGACACCCATTCCTCGCAGAAACAGTCGTCGGGAACGATGTTGTTTTAACATGGTTGAGCTTCTCCTGAATCCTTGCTGAAACCAGATCATTGCTAAATGTTAATCGATCGGCTGACCGAAAGCCATTTTCGGGTATTTACTCCAGTGAGGAAATCCCGATTCCACGCACTTCCCGGAACTGACGGCTGAGAACAATCAGCTCGACCAGATCGGCCACGTGATGCCCTTCCCTGGAGACCATCTGCTCAAGTAGAGGCTGATCGGATAACTGAACGCTCCTGCCCAGGGCATAACCGAGCAGTTTTCGACTGAACTGCTTCAGGAAATCATCCTGCCGCTGATCGAACAGGTATTGTCTCAAGCCGGCCAGACCGTCGATTTCTGTACCATCCTGCAGAACGGTTTTGGTGTTCGCGTCGCGAGTCCTGCCAATCGCATCGAATCCTTCCAGGGCAAAGCCATAGGGATCAATCCGTTTATGGCATCCTGCACAGTTGGGATCACCGCTGTGTCGCTCGATCAACTCACGCTCCGTCAACCCGGGTGGGGTATCATCGGGCAGTACGGGAACCCCTTTGGGTGGCTTGGGAAGTTTATCGCCCAGGATGACTTCACTGATCCAGGTTCCACGCAGAATGGCGCTGGTTCGAGAAGCTCCGGAATGTTTGGCCAGAGTTGCGGAGAATCCCAGGATTCCTCCCCTCCCCTGTTCCTGGATCCCGTCAACCCGTTGCCAATCCGTTCCATCAATCTGCACTCCGTAAAGTTGAGCGAGCGGTGGATTGACAAAGGTATGGTTGGCATTGAGAAGTGAAAGGACATTCCGATCCTCCTGAAACAGATCGACAAAAAATCGGGAGACTTCCTCCTGCATATCCGACCGTATATCCCGAAACTCGGGAAAGTGCCGTTCGCTTTTTTCGTCCAGTGTGGCGACGTCTCTCACGTGCAGCCACTGGCAACCGAACTCATTCGCCAGTCGGACAATCTTCTCATCTCTCAACATCCGTCTGGTTTGCGAGGCGAGGACATCTGGATTATGCAATGTTCCCGCTGCAGCCAGTTTTCGTAACTCTTCATCAGGCAATGATGACCAGAGGAAATAACTGAGCCGGGTTGCCAGTTCCCAGTCCGAAACGGGGCCGGTCTGTTCGCGGGACTGCTCGCTGCGATAAAGAAAGTCGGGAGATGTCAGCACCCGCACCAGCATGAGCCGAGGTGGGTACTGGCTCAGTTCTGCGGTTTCATTTGCAGTCAAAGGTCTCCGCCAGGCAAGAGCAGCATATTCAATAACGGCTTGTCTCTGTTGACTGTCAGCGGCCTGTTGTTGTTGAACAAAGTCCGCAGCCGCTTTGTGTATTGGCTCACGCAGCGATTCAAACTGGTTGACGAGATCGGGGCGATCCTGCGTTGCGAACTGATAGATCTGTTCAAAGGCACTCACCTGTTTGAGTGGTGCTTCGCTGACAAACAATAACTCTTCCCACAGGCGGTCCAGAGTCTCAATTTCTGCGTCACTCAGCATCAATCGTTGCAGGTGACCATCTTCACGGTAATACAGCCTCAGAGTGACCACTTCATCAATTGGGACAATACGTGTGTAGCAGAGCGCCCGGGGAAAAAGATTGCGAAACGATTCAAAGCTCTTCAGGTAAAGTTCTCGAGCGGGATTCTCAGGAGTGACCAGAAGGGGAACTCCGGGGTCGATGGTGATTACAGGTTGCTCGGGTTGACTTGTCTGGATCCTGGCCTGCAGCCCGCCCTGATTTTCCGCTGCAGGTCGAGCGGTTACAACGAACCTGGCCTCCCTGGTGAATGCAGAAGGGATGGTCAGTTTGATCGAACCGGGGTTCGTTCCTTCCAGCCGATTTGGTTGTCCCTGAGACTGAAATGATCGAATAGCTGGGGCCAGAAGAGAATGAGTGAGCGGGAAATCCTGTTCGAGATGTTTTCGCACCGCCGCTGCCTTTTCAGGAGTCGGAGATTTACGCCATTCAACCAGCGGTGCAGGTAAGTCAACTGGAGCAACTGAGGCAGCGGGTTGACTTAAAAAGTGCCAGGCACCATGAGGATTGCCTGCCAGAATATGAGGAGAAATATCCCGGGCCAGATCCCACGACTCAGTACCATTGCTGATGTTCAGGTTCACGGTGGTAAGATCACAACTGTGGTCGCCATCTCGCGGTCCGATCACCAGTGCGATGACCTGGCCGGCTTCGACAGGGATGTTCTCAAATGGCCCGAAGGGGATGACCTGTGACCGCTGTGATTCACCCGAAGCGAGTGTTTCTACCGCATGACCTCTGCGGACTTCGATCGCCCAGATCACACCATTGCCGCACTCCGGATGAGCATGTACCACATCGCCGCGGATTGTGAATTCACCTGCCTGCGGACATTTCCAGGCAATGACCGAAGCCCTGTCGGGAGCGGGATGTGTGGCGATGCTGTGTGGCAGCATAATTCCAGGAATACGCACGGTCGCATCGGAAGAATTGGCCAGCACGCTCAGTGCGTTTGCTCCTGTCCAGCCCTGGATAAACTCATAGTCTGGACTCCGTTCGAGCTTGTTCGAAATGAGTGGTTCGAGCTTTGTTTCACCGATTCCCAGGTAGCTGCGCCACAGGGCCAACGCTTCTTCATTGGCTTGAACTGTCTCACCAGACAGGACTGCCAGACAATTTTCCGTCTCAGATAACACCTGCGTTCGAACTGATTCGAGATGCTGCAGGAGCCCTGGAAAGTCAGAGATGGGCAGATCGGGACGTCCCTTGTAAACGAGCCGGGGGTTTTCCCAGAACACTCGGTCTTCATTCTTTTCTGCCCCTGCGTTTCCGCTCACAAGGTACAAAGTCTGATCAGCTCCCTCCTGGAGTTCAATACTCAACTCCTGTTGTTCAGCAAGAGGATTAACCGGCTCCTGCCAGCTTTTCGGACCTTGCTCTGTTCCGATGTGTCCGATTGGCGAAAACTTCCAGAGAGCATTCTGCCAGGGAACGATATCGGCTGGAGTCAACGTGCGATTCCGATATTTTTCCCGCAGAGGATCCAGCAGGAGAGATGACTGATTCCCTTCAAGTGCAGTCTTCAGTAACGACAGGTATTTTTCACTCAGCCCAGTCCGATCCCCATTCTGTTGCAGAGCCAGAAGATAGCGTTCCAGCGGAATCGATCCTCCTTCCGCTTTCAGCTGACCCGCTCCCCCTACATCATTGATGACCTCCATGGGGACTGAGTGCTGACGATAGAAATCACGAATGGCGGCCAGTGATTCCTGTGACCAGTCTCGGGGAGATTCGCTGGGTGAAAACCGAATTCCCTCCGGGAGCAGAACCATGTGATGGGAGACCTCTTTGGCGGCATCCAGATATTTTGTCAGCAAGCCAGGCGACATTACCAGTGCTGCTCCAGCGTTGGTGAAACCTTCGCCAGCAGCCCCATCCACTGGAAACTCGTGAGCGGGGTCCAGAGAGGAAATCTCCGTGAGATCCCGCAAGGTATAGGTGTATTCCTGATTCGATAATCTGCGCAGTACCACCGGTCCTGGATCGCCTGCATTGGCCAGGGCGACCTCATCAAGCATCTGCTGAATCCAACCGCTCAGTTTCCGTTTCTGTTCTGCGGAAAGCTGCTTTGCATCTCGGGGAGGCATCTCGCCCAGCTTCAACTGTTCCAGTGCACGCTCCCAGACATCGGTTTCCTGTTTGACCAGTGTTTCACTGCTGAACCGTTCCAGTTCCAGTTCCCCTGCCTGCTCTTTTCGGGAGTGGCAGGTCTGGCAATACTCTTTGAGCAAGGGGTGGATCGACTTATCGAAGGAGTCGTTCGCAGAAAGGGAGTGGCTCCC
The DNA here is from genome assembly GCA_020426065.1 of Planctomycetaceae bacterium. Lineage (GTDB taxonomy): Bacteria > Planctomycetota > Planctomycetia > Planctomycetales > Planctomycetaceae > Rubinisphaera. Next base: position 16,270 of record JAGQQT010000015.1, read on the forward strand.
GAACAGAATCAGGATGAGCAGAATGAGCGCATTCGGTGTTTTCATCTTCTGTTACTTTCGGACTGATCGGAGTCGTGACTCACCATCAGCCTCTAAATACTGATGACCGCGCAGGAGAGAAGTGGATACTGCCACTTTACTCCCGTTACTTTCCGTATCATGATAGAGTGTCTGACGAACGAAACGGCGTCAAGGCTGCCGTCTGGAACTGGCAAACTGCAGGTATCTGTTTGTCAATGACATGCGTCATCATGGCCAAGTACTGAACTTGATCTGATGAGTTTATTTTTCATTGAGAGAGAGTCATGCGATTACGCATCTTCATTATTTTGTTGCTGTTCGGTCTCCTGAATATGCCTCAACAGATGAATGGAGAGGACCTTGGGAGCAATCGTTCATCGAAGGCCATCACGACTCATCTGGCCAAAGACTCTCTGCAGATGCTGACAGATTCCCGTTCAGATGCCCAGCAGTGTCTGGACGGACTTGCCTGGCAACCTGAACAATTTGAGGTCTCGTTCCAGCCTGCAGACAATGAACGTTATGATGGGAAACTGAATTTTCCTTCCGCTCGAACTTCCGGCAATGCAAGGCTCGATACCGTTGTGCTGGAGTGGTTTGCCGCCCGCGAGCATCAAAAGACTGTGGTTTCGGATCGAGTGGTCCTGGTGGTGCATGAACTCGGTTCTTCCATGCCTTTTGGCAAAACCATTGCCCGGCAACTCAGCGCATTTGGTGTGCACACGTTTTTAATTCATCTTCCGCACTACGCCGATCGAAAAACAGAAAGCAAAATGTCGGGTGGTGAAAAGCTGGTTTCCGGAATGCCGCAGGCGGTGGCTGATATCCGGCGGTCTCGAGATGCGATTATGCAGTGGCCAGAACTGAAAGCACAGGAAATCGCCCTGGTTGGCCTGAGTCTGGGAGGCATTCTCTCCGCAACAACCGGCAGCCTGGATGCCAGTTTCGATTCAGTCCATCTGCTGCTGGCGGGTGGTGACCTGAATGGAATTCTGACCAACGGACGCAAAGAACCCGAGAAGGTGATGCAGAGTCTCAAGGCATCTGGTTTCGATGAAAGTCAGATTGCATTGGCCATTTCCCGAGTGGAGCCGTTACGGATTGCTCATCGCCTCAATCCGGAGACAACCTGGCTCTACACAGGACGCTATGACACGACCATTCCCCGTGCAAATTCCGATGCTCTGGCAGAGTGCATTGGCCTGAAAAGCTCACATCGGATCATGATGCTGGCAGACCACTACACCGGAGCAATCTTTCTCCCGCTCATCGTGGCCAACATCGCTCACGTGATCAATGGAAAAGAAGAAATCCAGGATCAGCCTGCCACTGAAGTGGATTCGACTCCTGCTGCTCTGGAGAATTAATACTCTCCCACACGTTCCTGCCCGGCCCGGGTGGAAAGTGCCTGATGCGTCCCCAGGTCAATTGCATAGCTGATCATGCGGACCGAGCCATCGCACAACAGCATGTTACAGCCATCAATGTGTGCGCTGCCAAATCGGTGATAGTCATCGATGGATTTATCATCCTGGAGCGGAGGATTTGATGTGGATGCGTGTGTATCGAGTGCATCAGCCGCAAACATGCTGTGGTCATCAACAAGAGACTGGCCGGTATAGTAAACGTCCGCCTTCAGATACTTCTCTCCTGCCAGATAGGTAAAACTCAAACCATCAGTAATGGCACTCAGGGCGATTTCACTTCGCTGATGGGAGATTCCGTTGCCATAGGTGGTGGGGCCGTTGTCTATCTCGTAGATCCCCTGGGCCATGGTGACCGGGCCTGTCCCCCAGTCGATATCACGAGACCCTGCGTTGACAACGTAATCTGTTCTCGACTCCTGGTTCTGCGGAATTGCATTCAGATAAAGGAGTGGATTCTGCATGCTAAATGCTGTTTTCTCGAACAGTCCACTGCGTCGGGATGGACAATT
>JAGQQT010000160.1 GCA_020426065.1 Planctomycetaceae bacterium
GACCTGTTTCTTCCCAGTCTTGATGAAATTCAGATCATGCTCGGTTATCAGGAAGAATCCCTGAGTCCCGAACTGTTGAATCGGATTTCGAATCAACTCCTGCGACTCGGAGCACAGATTGTGGTCCTCAAGCTGGGAGAAGCGGGCTTGTATTTGAGAACCGGTTGTTTGTCCGAATCTCTGAGAACACGGCTTTCCCGGCACCTGAATTCCAGCCCAGACTGCTGGGATCATCGCGAACTGCTGGTCCCCTGTTTCAAAGTCAATGTGGCCGGAACGACTGGAGCAGGTGACAGTACAATTGCCGGTTTTCTAGCGGCGTTTTCCGCAGGGCACTCTCCTGAAGATTGTCTGCTGACCGCCGTTGGTGTGGGTGCCTGTTCCGTGGAGCAGCCTGATGCTACACAGGGAGTCATCTCGCTGGAAGGGGTGCGAGAACGGATCAATTCCGATTGGAAGCAACACACTCTCTGCAGTTCATTCTCCAACTGGCAGGCGACGGGAACACCATCTGTCTTCCTCGGCAAGCAGGATGCGTCCCGCCTCAAGTGATTATCCAATTCAGGCAAGAAGGTCGGAAATCTGCCCCGTGCTGTCGGCGAAGGTTTCGATGGGAAGCCCCGTCAGACGAGCCTGAGTCAACCAGAGGTTAGACAGAGGTGTCCCTTCCGGCATATTGATGTGCTGGCCAGAGCGAACCTTCTTTCCTCCGCCCGCAACAATAATCGGCAGATCGTTGTATTGATGGGTGGAACCGTCACCCAATCCGGAACCATACGTAAAGAGTGTATTATCGAGCAGCGTGGTTCCATCTGCTTCCTGAATCTTGCGCATGCGCTCGATCAGGTATGCGTACTGCTCCATGTGAAATCGATCCACTTTCAGCAGATCATCAATCTCCTTAGTCTGATTGTGGGACATCTGATGATGGCTGCGTGGTTTATCAAACAGCCCATCAAACAGGTAGGGCGTATCCCAGCGCTCCGGCCCCACCATGAAGGTGGCCACATTGGTCAGCCCGGTCTGCAGAGCGGTCACCATCAGATCGCCCATGAGTCGAATATAATCTCCCCGGGGCAAGTAGGCCTCAGCGGGTTCAGGAAAATCAACCTGAGACAACTCGGCCTTCATACTTTCAAGTCGCTGAATCTGGGTTTCGATCGAACGAATCGACTCGAAGTATTCAGAAAACTTATCCCGATCGCCCTTCCCGAGATCTTTCTGCAGGGAGCGTGCATCTTCCAGAACGAGGCTGGTAATGTCACGATATCGAGCGGTCTCCTGGGTGGAAAACAGGCGCTGATACATCTTGCGGGGATCGCGAATGGAAGGAGCGAGATGCCCGGTGCCGTACCAGGAGATGTTATCGAAGTAAATCGACTCTTTGTTGTCCTTGTGACTGTTACAACTGAATTCCAAAGTCCGGAAGGGAGTCCCCTGCCCGATATGATCGGCCACGATATGATCAAGGGTGCGATCAAGTGGCCAGGCTGAACCCTGAATGGTGTAGGGCTTCGCGCTGCTCAGATAGCAGGATGCACACTGCGCATGGACATCGGTCCCCTGCTGAAAAGTTCGGTCCATTCCGGTAATCAGGTTGATCTGTGATTTCACCTCTTCCAGCGGCTGCATCGTGAGAGTCAACTCATCGAGCGGCCTGACACTGTAGTGGGGATCCTGTTTGCCGAGCGATTTCATCACATTCCCCAGGTTCCCTTCAGGGATAATGTCATTGGCTTCACCGGGAAAAAATCCTCTTCGGACCACGCCAATCGGCACATAAAAATGAGCCATCCGTAATTGTGGCTGGGCAGCGAGCGTTCCAGCTGCACCGGCAAGACTTTCCAGACCTGGAAGAGCCAGAACTGCTCCACCCACGCCTCTCAGGAAATGACGTCGTGACTGATTCATGATTTGGTCCTGAATGGTTCGCTCAGAATTACCTGACGGATCATGGTTTTCATTTTGTACTGATCAGCGGCCACATCCCGCGCAATCTGCTCGACAGCAAGCTGATCGGACGGACCGAGTTCCCGCGCCAGCGCAAATGCCAGCAGATGCCCAGCCAGTGCCCGGCAGAAACGATCTTTCTCTGACAGAATCACATCTTTAAATTCGATAATACTGGCATATTCATGTTGACGAAAGACCTGACCGGAGGCATCTATCGATTGCCCGTGCTCATCAACATCTCTCCACCTGCCAATTGCATCGTAATTTTCCAGAGCAAAGCCGAGTGGATCGATCTGCTCATGGCAACCACGGCAATCCGCCCGCTCCCGATGAGCGTTGAGCCGTTCCCGGAGTGTGAGATGTTCATCTCCTTCTTCTGGTTTTTCCGATAAAGGTGGAACATCTGCGGGCGGAGGCTTGGGAGGATCGTTGAAAATCACGGCTGCAATCCAAGCTCCTCGGGTAATCGGCTTTGTCCGTTCCGTCCCGGATGTCATTGTCATCACGGCTGCATTCGTAATCACACCTCCATTCCGCCGATCAGTGACCGGTACACGCTGAAAGGTAAGTTCGGTGACATCACCTCCTGTTGACTTGCCTGGCTCATTTCCCAGTTCACCATAACCCCGCTCCAGTTTGGCAGACCGATAGGTAAAACTGGAATCGATCAGTTCGGTAATGGGCAGGTCTTCAATCAGAACTGTTTCAAACAGAAGGAGCGGCTCGAGCATCATGTGCATGCTGAGGCGATACTTCGAAAAATAAAAATCGGGATAAAGCTGTGGACTGGGTACGGAAGAAATGATCCGATCCAGTTGGAGCCACTGAGTGGGGAAGCTGTCACAGAAACGTTTTAATTTCTGATCCCGCAGCATGCGGTCGATCTGCTGATCGAGAATCTCCTGTTGACTGAGCTGCCCGGATTCGGCCAGATTCTGCAGTTCTTCATCAGGAAGACTTCCCCACAGAAAGAACGACATCCGGGACGCCAGTTCAAAATCGTTGACCGGGCGAGTGGTCTGGTCTTGTGTTGAATCCTGTTCGATGTCGTAGAGATATAGAAAACGGGGAGAAGCCAGCACGGCAGCGGCAACGACTTTCATCGCCTCAGGGAATGCTGTCCCACGTTCCAGCTCAAGTTCCACATAGCCTGCATATCTGGCAACAGTTTCTGGATCGACTGGCTGTCGAAACGCCCGAGTGAGGAACGGTTGGAGACGTGAGCGTATTTCCTGCTTCCGATCCAGATCCTCAGCCGGTGGTGCAAAAAACCGTTTCCAGATCCCTACCTGCTTCGGATTGAAATCCGGACTGTCGGTGATGGTCAGTCCGAGCTTGAGAAATTCATCCATCAGTAATGGTGACATGGAAAGATGATCAGCCTGATTATCGTAGCCATGCTCGGCCCGCAGATCTTGAGGAAAAGCCGCCACTCCATCCAGCCGGGCTTCGATCATCTGGGATTTGCCAAGCGGGCGATTCCCCACCTGAACTTCCTCCGGCATCTTGCCAGTTTCAGGCTGGAAATAATTGTTATGCACCCGCATGACCCGTTCCGGCAAAGTAAATACCGTGCACTTCAGTTCGAAGAGGTCGATGACTGCATTGTTGTATTGAAAGCGGTTCATCCTGCGGATGGGAGTCCGCTGTTCACTCTGGGACGCTTCAATCGCTTCATGCAGGAGCCGCTGCAGTTGAGTGGTCAGAATTGAACGGGTTTCTGCGGGAAGAGCAGGCTCATCATCGGGGGGCATCAATCCCGTATCAATCACATGTGCCAGACGACGGGCCAGCTCGACATCCTGGACGATCTTTTCAGCAGTCAGACCACGCAGATCGACATCCCCCTCTGCGGAATCCCCTTCCCCATGGCAATGAATGCAGCGGGCCTGAAAAACAGTATTGAGATCCGCTCCACTGATGTTTTCAGCAGCAGAAACTGGAGGCAGGAAACCCAAAGAGAGAAGAAATGCAACGAGGGCTCCCACAATCGTGCGGGATAGACGAATGTGAATTCCGCTATGGTTTTGAGAGGTAATCTGAGTCATGTTCCCTCACTACCGATTGAGCCTGCACATTCCGAAGTCTGGTCAAATCCAGCCTGCCTGATTTGAGTGATACACCATTCTCCAGGCAGGATCAATTGTCAGTCATATGAAAAGACGATCCGAAGACCGACTCGTTTCCACAAAGTTGAATTTCCGGAACCTTATCGAGTGTTCCGCATTATTCGTAGGTAAACTGAGCAGTCGCAGTTGTGGAACTCCCTGCACGCACTCTTACCCAGCAAGCGGAAAAACCAGTCGGAAAATTGTAATGTGCAACCTGACCAGCCGGAACAGAAACCTGCTTGTGATCGATCCATAACCCGGTGCCATCAATGTCGATTTCCAGAGTCATTCTCACTGCCTGATCGGCATTGTGCTTCAAGCTGACCGATTTACGATCATAGCCCCGCATCAGGTAAGGATCAGAAGCGACACCAGCCTGCACGGGTGAGTCTTTCCAGGGGCCCCCTTTGCCCACCGGCCTGCCGAACTTCCAGAGGTCATCCACGCCACCAAACCACATTCCCATCTTCAGATTCGTGTCGTGAAAGATATGGCCATCCTCCTGAGCATCACCTCGAATTCCGCTCAGAACCAGCAGTCCGTTCCAGGAACAGTAATCCGAAATCTGTTTACGATGTGAACTGACTGGCCGCATCAGATTCCAGGCTGGGGGAGCACCATTGGTCACCAGAGGCACTTCGTAAAAGGTGCCATGAATATTGGCCAGAGTCCGTTCCGACTCCACTTCCCGCAACGCTCTGGGCCAGCCGGAAGCAAATGGCTGATCGTAAGCGGCGTGGCCTTTGGGCAGACGATACCGTTTCCCTTGTGAGACAATCAGGACGGAAGCCTCATCCACACTGAATTCCGGCTCAACCTTCAACAACTCCTGCAGTTGCTCATCAGGGGAATCTGCCTGGAACTGGAATTGATTTTTCGTGAATTCAAAGCAGCGGTCATTGGCGGAAACGACCCGCAGATTCCGGTTCTGCTTCGCCGCATAAACCAGACTACTGATCACGTTTCGGTCTTCGACATCAGCCAGCCCATGGAAAAGTGTTTTATTCTCCTCAGTGGGATTCTCGTAATTCTCCGCTTGAGGGTAAGCGGATGTCTGGTGGAGAAACGCGGTGGCAATACAATCCCGACTGGTCTTGAACCGCATCCAGACTGCATCCAGATCCGTTGGCAACACAATCGATCTGGGCTCTGAGGCCGAAACACGAATTGTCTGATAGTCACTCCAATGCTGATTTCCTTGCTGATCAATCTGCAATGTGAACTCAACCGGCTCATTGCTCTGTGATTCCACAGCAGCAGTTTCCGAGAGGCTGGCTCCGGGCCCAGGTTCAATCACCAGTTTTGAACTGCCCCCCTGAATGAATGCCATGTGAGGCATTCCGAAGGAACCCGGAGTGTGTTCGATCAGATTTGAGGGGATTACGATTTCCCCCGCCTCGAACTCTCGCTGATAGATTGCATCGACATGCCCTGCCCCCCACATCATGACCAGGTTCGTCAACTGCCAACTGGCATCCAGCTGAGGATTTCCCCTTCGATCGACCGCCAGCATGACAGTGACAGGTTGGTTGACTTTGAATGAAAACCCCTTCCCTGGCTGATGCCAGTCACCCCGGTTGACCGTCACATGTGGGAGTCTGGCCAGACTTTCCGGGAGTGTGTGAATCCGCTGCTGATCCGTTGCACGGGTGACACCATCCAATTGCTGCTTTCTGCGGCCAACCACCAGGTGCACCGTCCGCTGCTCAAAGCCTTTGATCAGAAATGGATCGGACCAGGTCTCAGCTTTTACTTCATCTTCAACCCAGGGACCACCGTAACCGGTTGCCGGGCCCCAGGTCTTCAAATCCGCATACTCACCAAACCAGAGATTACTCTGCGGCTGACCAGCCAGCTCATTTCCTTGAATACTCGTTTCATCCGTCGCCAGCACCAGTCTGCCATTCCAGTCGCAAAAGTCTGGCACATATCGCAGGTGACTGCCGATCGGCTGCAGCCCTGCCGAGTTGTTGACCGAAAACGTTTTCGGAAAATCGAAGAACATGCCATGCATGTCCATCAGCCAGCGACCATCCGTAATTTCACGTATCCGCGGCCATTCGGTGTACCAGCCATGACTGGCATCGTTGCAGTAAGCGGCTTTCGGTAGTAGATAGGTGTACCACTGGCCGTCTTCCAGAAGTTTGAAGCGAACACTGCGGCGATCCCAGCCCATCGACCAGACCGGATCATTTCCATCACTGCCACCACTGATTCCTTGGGGTCCGGTCACTTCTGTATATTGGCGACGCTCAATGATCCGCCACTCTTTTCCATCCCATTCGGCCAGCACTCCCCGTTCTTCCGGTGTTTTGGCCTCGCCCCCCACAAGCACATCCTGGTAACTGCCCACATGTAGTTCTCCATTGTTGGACACAACCAGTCTTCCCTGAGAAGTATATCCCCCCTTGCCATGCCAGCCGGGAACCGGTTTTTTGAACAGTCGCTTAACTGCCAGGGTATGCACATTGGCCTCCCAGATGGAGCCCTCCATATCGATGTAGTAGACCAGATTGGCGGGATCCTGCAGATGCCGGGCAATCGCAGTGACACGGATCGGCATCTGCTCAGGTGAGATGACTCTCACCTTCCCCTGGGCATCAATGAGATAATGAGCGATCAGCAGTTGATTGGATTCCGCATGAATCATCCGTCCGGCAGGTGTCCCTCCCACACTTTCCTCATGAATGGTCATGGGAGTGGTCAGATCTGGCTCAACTGAATACAGCTTGTGCTCACTCCCCCGAGGCATGTGAGGAGCGTAGTTCACCATCCATAATTTCCCCGCCCACGGCACTACCGCTCCAATCCCGCATTCATTATGCCCGGACTTCAGATGGGCTCCCTTCTGACTGTAGATGCCGTAGGTTGTCAGATGAGGATAAACGCCACTGATAAACAGATCCGTCCGTAACGCATCCAGCGGCTGTTCTTCAGCCTTTAAACAGACTGGAATCAGGACCAGCTGTGACCAGCAAATCACAGAAACAATGGAGAGCCTGAGCCGTACCAGCATTGAGTTTTCCCGATTCCAGCAGGTGTTATGATCCAAATGTTACAAAAAGATTTCATCAAGGAAAAAGAGAACGTCTCCATCGTGATGAATACGGGGAAGACATGCAAATGTGCCCCGCATGGAGCTGGCAAATTGCAGTCGAAAACTGGCTTTTGCCGAGATTCTTTCGAAGTTCAGTGCCGAACCGAACCATTACTGGACATGAGGCGACTTTGATGGGACAATCGGGAAGAATAATCCATTCCATTTCCCCTCAGCCAAGAGTTTCCTGATGCCCTCATCCCGATTTGCCTTCCTGCTGACATGCAGTCTCGTGCTCTCCTTCTATTCCACTGGACCTGCTTTGGCAGCTGCACCGGCTCAAGTGCTTGAAGCTGAGATCGTGATTTATGGTGGCACTTCGGCAGGCGTCGCAGCCGCTGTGGAATGTTCCCGACTCGGGAAAAGCTCCCTGATTATTGAACCATCCAATCATCTGGGAGGTTTGACCTCCGGCGGACTGGGCTGGACCGATTCCGGAAACAAAGCCGTTATCGGTGGGATTTCCCGGGAATATTATCAGCGGATCAAACGGGAATATGATCGCCCTGAAACCTGGGCCTGGCAGAAAAGCAGTGAATACAATCGATACGATCCGAAGTCAGACGCTCTATGGGTGTTTGAGCCTCATGTTGCCGAGAAAGTCTATCGAGACCTGGTGCAGGAATACAAAATTCCCGTTTACTTCAATGAACGTCTCGACCTGAAAAAACCGGTCCTCAAGCAAGGTTCCCAGATTGTGGAATTTGTGCTTGAGTCTGGAATTCGTGTGCGTGGCAAACGGTTTATCGATGCCACCTACGAAGGGGACCTGATGGCAAAAGCGGGCATCAGTTATACGGTTGGCCGGGAAGCGAACTCCCAGTACAACGAGACCATCAATGGTGTGCAGAAAGTCAAAACAGTCAAGCATCAGTTTGAAGCCAGCATCAGTCCTTTCAGAATTCCAGGAAATCCGGCCAGCGGTCTGCTGCCGGGAATCCATGGCGATGATCCCGGTGAAGATGGTCAGGGCGATCATCGTGTGCAGGCTTACTGCTTCCGCATGTGCCTGACGAATCATCCAGAGAATCGAATCCCGTTCCCCAAACCGGAA
>JAGQQT010000161.1 GCA_020426065.1 Planctomycetaceae bacterium
TATCAGGTTTTGGGAGGTAGGGGCGATGAGAGCGAATCCAGTACCTCTCTTAACTGGTTTCGGTTGATCGGTTTATTCAAATAGCGGAGGGCCGTGGTGGGGGCAGACAGTTTCAGATCTTCAGGAAAGGGGAAGGCAGAAATAAACACAACAGGTACAGGAATGCGCTGCCAGATCCGCCGGATGGCCTCATCTCCGTTGAGAAGAGGCATCCTCAGATCAGTGATCACAACTTCTGGGATTGTTTCAATACAACGGGCAACGAGTTCTTCCCCATCAGCTGCCACAGCCAGGACTTCATGGCCGAGAACAGACAGAATGGTCTGAAAATACTCCCGCATATCCGGTTCATCATCTGCGACAATGATTCTCATGATTGAGCCTCAATTGAGGGATCTGATTCACTTGTGACCAGGTCATCAGCCGGCAGTGTGATCCGGAATGTTGCACCGCATCCAACCTGCTGTTCCGATTTCATCGTGCCACCATGTGCGGCAATAATGCGATTAGCAATTGCCATGCCTAACCCTGAGCCCTTGGATTTTGTCGTAAAGAATGGTTCAAACACCCGTCGAGTGGCTTCCTCACTCAAGCCAGGGCCGTTGTCCTGATAAATGACTGAGACCAGCCCCCTCTGGTGCAGATTTCTTTGGGAATTCACCGTGATTTCCACCGGATCAGAGCAGGCTGCCAGTGAATTCTCCAGCAGATTGCGGAAGACCTGGATAAGTCGGAAACGATCCCCCTGAACTGTGCAGGAATCCTGATTCAGCATGAGTTTCAGACAGGCTTCCCGTCTGCTTCGTGCCTGTTCCAGCAGGTTCCAGGCTTCCTGGATGATCCGTTCCAGAGGAACAGGTTTGATGGCCAGGGCAACTGGAGAGGCATAATTCCGGACTTCATCAAACAGTTGCTGAAGATCATCCTGGGCACTTTGAAGTCGGACAATCAGCCCCTGGGCAGCACTGTTGTCCTGGACATGCAGTTCCAGCATTTCCGTGCAGGCCTGGATCCGCTGCAGAGCGTTTCGACTCTCATGGGCCAGACCGGTTATCATCTGGCCGATCGCCGCCAGGCGCTCTGACTGCAATTGCTGACTGCGACGTTCTGACTCTTCTGTCACATCGTGCAGCAGCCATACTTCATCCGTGCGGGACTGCAGTTGAATTTGCGAGATGGTACGGATCGTGCCATCAATCCGCCGGATTTCCAGGGAGCGCTGTTCTATTCTTTCACCTGCCGAGACAACCGAACTGTGCTCGATGGACTGTAAACTCGATTCTTCCGACACCACCAGTTCCTGCCATTGGCCTCGAGTCCTGAGCTGCTCACGGGAATATCCGGTCATCAGTTCAACGGTATGGTTAATCTGGATGGTATCGCCTATCACATAAACCGCCCCGGCAGGAAGACGGTCAACCAGCCTGCGAAGCTGACCCACATTTTCCGCATGAAGGTTTTCGATCTGCTTGCGATGAATCGCACTGGCCAGCAGGTTTCCAATCGAATACAGAAAATCATGATCTGATGGCACAAAGGAACGTGGATTTTGGAAATGAACACTCAAAATCCCCAGCAGATGATTCTCTTCCCGAACGGCCATCTGCAGGGCAGAAGCCAGATGAGCCTCTTTCCAGGCAGGCAGGGGCTGATACTGCGTCTGAATCTGCCACTCCTGGATCTCAAAACAGCCATGATGCTCCGAGAGAAACTCAAGCTGGGGATCATGTTTTCGGTTACCAAATGGTTTCCCCAACCAGTCTGAAGGCCAGCCAGCACCCGAGCGTAGTAGAAATTGACCGTCACTCCCGTACTCCAGAAACTCCACCTTGTCCGAATGGAACGCCTGCTGAAGAAAGGCTACGGCCAGGTCAAATATGGACTGCAACTCCGCCCCCGCCAGGGCATGACCACTCAACTGGGCCAGCAGTTTCTGCTGCTGCAAACGGGCATGATCCACGGGAATCTGGCGGGACTGGTTCTCCACGTGATAAGCATCGGACATGATCGTCAAGTCCAGATCCAGTCTGCGATTCAGCGACTCATGCAGAAAGATTTTCCTTTCCAGTGGCATGTTATCGCATTTGCAGAGAATCTGGCTGAGCTGAGAACGCATCCGGCCAAAGGCAGCGTTGACATACACCTGGCTGAGCCCAATCTCGACATGACGATGACCGACCTTCCAGCGCTGCAGAACAAATTGATAATCATGTTTAGCCAGCAGCATCTGCTCAAACCAGAATCTCATGCTGGATTTGAGCCGTTCAATCTGTAGCTCACCCCCACTCAGGACACGAGAAGTCGCTGCATGCCTGAGGATCTGGGTATAAAAGTCATCGATCATTTCCCGCGAGTGGGGCACCAGGATTTGAGTCAGTTCTTCCGAACACTGGTCGTCATCCGGAGACCAGCCCAGATACGTCCGCACATCCAGAAAACGCTGAAAGATCTGATTATCGGATTGCATGCCAGCCTTTCTGGTGAGTAAGCGGAGTCAGCCCCATTCGGAAATATGTAAAAATGGCGAACTTAAACCGTCTTTTACGATTATGAGACCAGGGACAATGTGAATCAAACTGTGTCAGATCCAGCAGAATACGCACAGTTTGGTGTGTCATACCTGCATAATCGATATCTTTTAACATTGTTCGGACGAAAATCCCGATCAATACGGATATTCCTCCGACTTCAGATCATTTTGTGTGCCGAAAACAATCAGCGAAACCTGTTGTTACTGACATCACTTCCAGGTAATCCTGAATGGGGACACAAAATCATGTTGCGATGGAATGCGTTCATATCCGCGTTATCTCTGTCAATGATGTGCTGCACAGCACAGGCGGGGATCTTTGACTCCCTTTGGAATGACGACTGTGGCTGCTGCGGCGATGTCTGCTGTGACAGCTGCGTAGATGACTGCTGCGATGTCTGTTGCGATGTCTGTTGCGACGATTGCTGCACAGGCTGTTGCGATGATTACTGCTGCAGTGACTCCCTGCTGGGTGGCCTGCTCAACCCCAGTGATCACTGCTTTGATGACTTCATCAGCCCGATGACCAATCCGGTCTTCTTTGAAGATCCTCGTTCCCTGACCGAAGTCCGGGCGATCTACATGCACCATGTCATTCCTCAGGGAGTTGCTGGTGGTGAAATCAACCTGCTGGCTGCTCAACTCCGGTTCGCAGTCAATGAGAAACTGTCCATCATTGCCACCAAGGACGGTTACCTGACATCCTCCAATGGCGTGGTTGATGATGGCTGGGCGGACGTGGCTCTGGGTGCCAAATACACCTTCTTCCGTGATCCTGCCGCTGGCAAACTGGCTGCAGCCGGGATGACCTTCGAATTACCTGTCGGATCCCACACTGCTGCCCAGGGAAATGGAGCAGGGGAATTCAACCTGTTCGGTACAGGTGGAACTCGCATCGGAAACAATATGCACTATCTGGCTGCCGGTGGTCTGCGCCTGCCAGCTGACTCTGCTGCCGAAAGCAAATCTTTCTACCTGTCCCAGCACCTGGATTACATGGTCAACCGCAAGGTTTACCTTCTGACCGAACTGAACTGGTTCGGCTGGTTCCAGGGTGGTAACGCTGGTGTCCCAGGTCTGCCACAGGTTGAAGGTGGCGATCTGATCAATCTGGGGGCACCAGACGTGGCTGGAAACAACATCATCACCATGGCCTGGGGTGCCAAGTACAAACCAAGTGGCAACCAGGAAATCGGTCTGGCTTGGGAGATCCCTGTCTCCAGCCGGAACGATGTGATGTCCAATCGTCTGACTGCTGACTGGATCTTGCGATACTAAAAGTGACTGGTGGGCTGTCCCCAGTCCATGATACTGGACCTCGAAAGAGCTGGTTGGTTGATACGCGAGGATCGCGTACAACAGCCAGCTCTTTTCGATTTTTACTGGTTGCTTTCGGAGACATAACGAATGTCATCCAGATAAAACCGGACCGGTTTCCCCTGACCGGCAATGCTCCAGCCGAAACCGGTTTTGATCCGCTGCAGATCCTTTCCTGTCAGTGAAATCTCATAACGTTGCCATTCGGTCTTCAGAGGGACCTGTGAAAGTTCGCTCTTGCTGGAATCCCGATAAAGGCTGTTTCCTTCGATGACTCCCAGAACAAAGCTGACTACTTCGCCACCCTGATCACCGCGTGCCCAGAATTCCAGCCGAGTTGCTCCCGTCAAATCAAAACCTCCAGGGAATTTCCCTTCCCAGTCGTTGGGAGGAGACTGCCACAGAACTCCACCCCAGTTGTCCGCAGTTTTATAGTCCACCTGCAGGCAAGTTTCACCGGAATGAGGCTGCTCCCTGCATTTCAGATCCTGGACAATCGCCTGAGTATTCCCCATGTACCCGGAAGGAGCGTAGGGGGTGGATTTGATTTCATCGGAGTAAACATCGAATGGAAGTTTAACCTGGGCAGCTGGACGAGGCATGATCGGAGCGTCGACAAAAATCGGTTGATTAGCGACCGCTGCACCGCCATGAGAATCACTGACATAGGCAAAGACTCGATAAGCTCCCCCGCCTTCGGGAACTGTCATGATCGCCTGCTCAGGGTTGGATGGATCAGGCACGATCGCATTTGCCACTGCGTCTTCCTCTTTCTGGAAATCACCTCCGGTCCCGATTGTGGTGGAATCAAAGCGCAGCTTCCAGACGATCGACAAGGAATCACTTTCCGGATCACGAACCGTCAGGCTGAGTGGAATCTGCTGACCTGGTTTCAGGCCATCAGACTGTTGAACCTTGAGTTGACTGATTTCTGGGCAACGGTTTGCGGGCCATTTTCTAGTCCACGCATGCTGCATGGCATCTGCGGCTGCCAGACGCTGACCATCCGGCAGGATCATGCCAAACCAGGTGGCGGTGGTTTCCTGTTTCCAGCCCCACAAAAACGCATATCCTCCCAGGCATTGTCCGGCGGACTTTTCCAGTGCATTTTGATAGCCAGATGAGTATCGCTGTGCTTTCTGAGAACTTGTCTCTTCGAGAGGAGCTCCCCATCTGGTTTTCTCGACTTCCCAGGGACCCAGTGGTCCGAATTCCGTCACGAGATAGGGTTTTGAGCAGCCGGATTTCCGATACCGTTCCGGAAGTGTGGCCAGCCCTCCATAGGAATTCACCCCCACCAGATCGATGTCCGGGCAGAACTGTTCCAGGCTCTTCAGTTTGTGATCCCCCAGTTCTGCGATCACGGTCATGGTGGGGTGATCGGGGTCTATCCGTTTGATTTCGCGGGCCAGATGATTGACGGCATACCAGACCGCCGGGTTTGTTCCCTCACCCTCCATCTCATTGCCGATTCCCCACAGCAGGACTGCGGGATGCGATTTGTATTTCCGGACCGCCTCCAGCAGTGTTTCGAGCTGCGCAGTAACGGCAGCTTCATCCTGATAGTTGAAGCCATGTCTTTCATGCCCCACCCACAATCCAACACACACACTTAAGCCCCGCTGATGTGCCTCGTCCAGCAGCTGATCCAGGTCATCTGTACTCCAGGTTCGGATGGAATTGCCGCCCATGGCCGCCAGCAGATCCAGCTGATCGGTTCCGCCCACGCCTTTGACAACGTAAGGCTTCCCATTTCTGATCAGCTGAAATTGACCATCCTGTTTTTCCAGAACGACCCGAGTTTGAGCACAGGTTAAACCGGGATTGGCCACCAGCACACATGTAGCCAGGATGAGAACGAGCGAGAAGTGCCTCAGAGCTTGGATTGCCAATGTCATGATGCGAACCTGTTTCAAATCTCAGAATGGCGAAGGAGTGTTGCGAGCGATTTGAATGGTAACACAAAAAAAGCATTTCGCACCTGCAGCAAAACAACATGCCACTGAACTGGCAGGCTTTTTCCCTGAATGAGAAAAAAGCAGTGCAGCAGTCAGTGGCATTCAGCCAGCATTGGACTGAAGTGGATGCCTTCAGGATTTGTTAGCATCTCCTTCAGCACCAGTCACCAGTGTTTCCCGCACATAGCGATGGCATTCAATACACTTCATCGTGACATCCATCCATTTTAATGCAGATTTGTCCAGGCTGCCTTCGTTAGCGGCTCGAATCAGATCCTGCGTGACACGCTGAAACTCGCTGGAGAACTGTCGGTAAAGCGGGTCATTGGACCGACGCCATTTTTCGACAGTACTCATCTTGTATAACTTCATCGCCCCATCGCTGATCAGTTCGTAATCTTCAACGGAGAGTCCTTCCAAGATCTGGGAGGAAGCATCGAGTTTGCGTCGCATGAATTCTGATAAAATCTGCTGTTCTTTTTCCTCGGGAGTAGGTTCGTCGGCCTTTTCGGCTTTCTTGTCAACTTTGGGGGCATCATCAGCAGTCACGATCCGATCCTGCTGCATCAGGGCCAGACATGCCAGAGCAGCGATTCCTAAAAGGCTCAGTATGGTGCGATGTTTACTCATGGAAGTTCCTTTCTCCTGGTCGTGACCTGCGGCAGACAATGATAGTTGTTTCTCTTCCGTACAGTGTGTTATTCCCAGACCTATTCGGCAAGAGGAGATTTTTTGAATGTGTCAGATCGATACATTCCAGAATAGACAGCTGATGAACAGGATTTCATGGTATAACCTCCTGACAGCATGTTATGATCCTGCATAACGTGGGATGAAATCCAATTCAAACCGACTCCTCTTTTTATGGTCACTCAGATTCAGATTGTTCATGTCCGACTCAGATGCCTCTTCAACAAATGTGAGTTTGCTACTCCGCATTCGTCAGAATGAACGTGATCCGCAAGCCTGGCGCGATTTTGTTGGACGGTATGGTCGGCGAATCTACGAATGGTGTCTCAACCGTAAGCTGCAGCCAGTGGATGCGGAAGATGTGACGCAGAATGTGCTCATCAAGCTGGCCCGACAGCTGGGGACCTTCGAATACCAGCCGGAACTCACTTTTCGAGGCTGGCTGCGGAGGATTACGGAAAACGCGGTGAAGGATTATTTCCGTGAAATCAAGGCCGCCAAACGGAATGCGGATCTGGTCAATCCGCTGGAGGAACTCGAGGGACTGCCGGCTCAGGAGGATCTGGCAACGAGGCTCTGCCAGGAATTTGACCTGGAATTGCTGGAAATCGCCAAGCAAAGAGTGCGACAACGGGTAGAAGAACACCGCTGGGAAGCCTGGCGTTTAACGGCGGTAGAACGCATGGATGGGCAGGAAGTTGCCAGTCAGCTGAAAATGCAGTTGCCAACTGTTTATTCAAGTCGCTATCAGGTTCAAAAACTGATAGCGGAAGAAGTCGAACAGTTAATGTCCAGCAGTGAAAACGTCCTTCGACTGGGAAGATGATGTCTGCCTGTCCGGAACAATCACAACTGGTGGAGTGGCTGGAAGCAGCCATCGGTGAAGAAGACCGGGCACGAATTGAATCCCATATCTCCAGTTGCCCAGCCTGCCAGCAGAAGCTGGAGCATATCTCTGCTCACTTTGAAGAAACCAGAACCATGCTCCATTCGGAGCAGGCTACCACCCGGAATCAGCTGAACTCCGAGCTGGTCGCCCGGATTGCCGATTTGCTGGCTGTTCCGCAACCTCGTACTGCAGCGCCCCCAGGCGATTTCCCAAAAATCACCGGGTACGAAATCCAGAAGATGATTGCCCATGGGGGAATGGGTGTGGTTTATCTGGCTCGTCAGACTGCCGCAAACCGACTCGTGGCACTGAAACTGATGCTGCATGGCAGCACCTCCACCCAGGAGGAGGTGCAACGATTTCAAATCGAATCTCGAGCCGCCGCTCGACTCACCCATCAATACATTGTGCCCATCTATGAAGTTGGCACCAGCAACGGACGACCTTTTTTTTCCATGGGCTATGTCAACGGCAGCAGCCTGAAACAGTTGCTGGATGCCGGACCGCTCCCTTGCCGGGAAGCTGCTGAGATTGTCATGCAGATGGCCTCCGCTATCAACTATGCTCACCAGGAAGGAGTTTTGCATCGAGATCTCAAACCGGGAAATATCCTGATCGACCGGGAAGGTCGACCACACCTCACCGATTTCGGCCTGGCCAAACTGGCGGAAGAAAATGAGGACCTCACTCTCACCGGACAGATCCTGGGAACTCCCAGTTATATGGCTCCAGAGCAGGCTCGCGGAGATTTGAGTCAGATCGGCCCTGCA
>JAGQQT010000162.1 GCA_020426065.1 Planctomycetaceae bacterium
CCGTTGGTTGGGCCGGATGACAACACATGAGGTTCATTCATGAGAAGTCACTTCCCCAAAATGATCCATTCCTCTTTACTTGCTAATCTGTTCACTGGAATAGTTCCCAGGAAAAGGTGGCAAAGGCGTATCAGTCACCGATCCCTCTTTCTGGCCGAACGCTGTGAAGAACGACTCCTGCTCACAACAACTCCAATTTTTATCAATGAGTTTCATTACGATGATGTGGGGGTTGATTCGAATGAAGGTTTTGAAGTCGCTGGTCCTGCGGGAACAAATCTGAGTGGGTTTCAGATTGTGCTTTATGACGGAGAAAAAGGGCTCATCTACGACACGATCAGTCTTTCAGGCATCATTGGTGATAAGAAGGATGGCATTGGTACGCTCAGTTTTAGTGCCCCTTCGAATGTGGAAGAAGGAGCACCGGACGGGTTTGCCCTGATCGACAACAATTCCAACGTGCTGCAGTTCCTCAGTTACGAGGGAACTTTCACCGCTCTGGAAGGTCCTGCCAATAACATGATCTCCGTCGATGTAGGTGTCATGGAATCCGATTCCACTCCCGAGAACTCCTCGTTGCAACTTCAGGGAACAGGAACTTGTTACGAAGACTTCACCTGGAACGTGATTCAGGGCAGCAATACGTTTGGGGATTTCAACGTGAATCAGAATATTTACGTCATTCCGCAGACGATTTATGTGACTACAGAAGTTGATGAGAGAGATGGCACCAGCGATCCGTCTTTTGGTAACGGGACTTCGTTGCGGGAAGCGGTGATCGATGCGAACAAAAATCCTGATGTCACAACCATCCGGTTTCATTCGTCACTCAATGGAACACCGATCGTTCTGGTGATTACAGGGAGTTCTGAAAATTCCTCCGCGATCGGTGATCTCGATATCAATACACAGATCAACATCATCGGCAATGGGATCGCCAATACGATTCTCGATGGGGGATCGGATGTCGACAATTTTCTGATGCAGCCCGGTCTTGCCGAAGGGATCATTCACGTTACGAATACCGGCGAACTCGATATTTCCGGTGTGAAAATGACGGGAGGCTATCGGCCACTGGGAGGTGGTGGCGGAGCAATTTATAACGAAAACATACTGACGGTTTCTGATTCGCTGATTGAACGAAATCTTTACACCGGTATTTACTCAGACTTTGGAACAACCACGATTATCAATACTCGTTTCACAGGAAATCGGGGGAATTTCGGCGGAGGCCTGAAAGCTGAAGGAGGCAGCCTGGTTGTCAGAAACTCCCTGTTTGATGACAACTTCATTAACGGATGGGGTGGTGGTGTTTTTCTGGATGGAGTCAATTCAGCATTCATCATCAACAGCACCATTTCCGGCAACAGGTCTGAAAACGATGGAGGAGGGATCCATTCCCGGCAAGGACTCCTCAAAATTGTGAACTCGACGATCACGGGTAATCGCAGTGGGATCAATGACACCGCCAACCTGTATGTGGGTGGAGGAATCTATTCTGCAGGATTTGTTGAGTTGAAAAATACGATTGTCGCCGGGAACTATCATGGCAACCCACTCCATCTCGATCCTGATGAAGTGGCAGGGAGTCAGCAACTGGCTGCCACGTCCGCGAATAACCTGATTGGAGATGCCACGTTTTCCGGTGGACTGGTTGATGGTGTGAACGTCAATATCGTGGGAGCACTCACGCACGATGTGCTTGACCCTGTTTTGCGGGATAATGGTGGCCCGACATTAACGCACGCCCTGGTTCCGAATTCTCCAGCCTGGAATCGGGGGCGAGATCTCTTTGCGCTCGATGAAAACAGTAATCCTTTGACGACCGACCAACGCGGTACTGGTTTTGCCCGCATTCAGGATGGTCGTGTCGATATTGGAGCGTACGAAGGCTTCCGCACACCACACAGTTCAATTGTCGGTTTTGTGAACGGCAACTGGTGGCTGACACGTTCGGAGGGATTCGATGATGTCTACGATACTGCAATTGCTGCAAATGGTCCGGCCAGTACGTTTCAACAGGTGTTGACCGGTGATTTCAACGGCGATGGCATCGATGATCTGGCTGTCTGGCTCTTCAATGGTGAGTGGCGGGTTGGAGTGGGAGATGCGAACGGGAACTTCACTTTCAGTACATGGACTACCTGGACGCATCCTGAAATCAAGGAAGTGCATGTCGGTGACTTCAATGACGATGGGCTGGATGACATCATTGGACTGTTCCGAAATGGAAACCGGGGGCGCTGGTGGGTAGGCCAATCAGATGGAACCCAGTTCCTGAATCGGCATTGGGGAGATTACGGCAATTACAACGGGATTAATGATGTCGTTGTTGGCAATTTTGATGGGGTCAAGGGGGACGATCTGGCCATCATCGCCAATTCGGGTGTGGTCTGGATGTACAAGACATCCAACTCCAGCTTTCAGTTTCTCAACTCGCATACCTGGAACATCTCCAATGGTTTCGATTTCGCGCAGGCGGGCGATTTCAATGGCGATGGGCGGGATGACCTTGTGGCCTCATTTGGAAACACGTCTGCCCGAAGCATTTTTGTGGCCAAGTCGCAAGGACCTTCGACTGGTTTTGCCAGCTTAAAGTTCGCCGACCTCACCGCAACCCAATCCTTCGATAACCTGGTCGTGGGAGATTTTAACGGTGATGGCAAAGACGACGTCGCCGCTCGACTCAACACCACACGCTGGTGGGTGGGCCTGGCGGGCGTGAATGTGTTCAACTTCAGTCTCTGGACAACCTGGTCGTTTGCCACAAATGGCGTGAGCGATATCCATGTCGGGAGCACAAATCGCGATGCATTCAGCGAAATCCTGGGGCGTGCGAGCACGGGAGACTGGTACTCAGCCGAATCCAATGGCACCGCCTTTACCAATCGTGTCATCGACGCCTGGTCTGCTTCTGCCAGCTGGCAGTACGTGCAGAGTCGGAGTGATTTGGGATTGGGGCCAGTCTTATCGGAAGATGCCGAATCCTTCGAACCGATCATCAAACAGATCAATCCCAACCTGGCAGGACGCTGGAGTGCCCCAGCTGAAGAACAGGAGACGGCAATTTTTCCAGAACCGGCACCTCTGCCAGCTCTCTCTACCATAACTCAAAACGAGACAGATGACGAAGCATACGATTCCTTCGGTGAATCCGAACTGTTCAAGCTGTTGTATGCCGTATAGATGACGTTGGTAGATATTCGCTGCAATGTGCTTTAAGTTGGTTTCAATCTACCGACTTCATCTCGGTACCAGGGGCGTCCATCCCTTGGTTCATATTTCGATTCATTGAGGAGTCGTTTTCCGATTTTCATGGCGTATTGCCATTCCCTTTTGTCAATTTCTCTTTTCCTTTGTTCAATACGACCAGAGTCTTCGGATAGAAACTCGCAAATGATGGGTATGAAATTGGCAAATGTTCCAGTTGCTTTGGGGCCTTCTTCCAGGTCTGCAGCAGTTTGGCGTGCTCCATTGCATTCGAAACAATAGCTGTTGGCAGATAGCAATCGCTGGCCAGCTTCCAGTTGGAACCTTTTGACAAACACCTTCGGAAATGACAATAAAAGTGCCGTGTCCAGTTCATCTGTATAAGCAGAAACGATCAACGGATGAATTGAGACAACAACTGCCGCTCGGCTGTCTCCATGAAAGAGCAGGTTTGCGAGCCATTCAGTGTTCATCTTGAGAGTTTGTTTTGTAACAAATAGTTTTGCGATAAGACTGTAACTTCTTGAGTGCATTTTCAGGTTCAATTTTTCGCTCAATCCGCACATCGCAGGGTGCGAAGCACCTCCAGAGCGACTTCCTTTGGGGAGCGACTTCAATTTCTCGTAATACCAGGGGAGAAGAGCCTCTGTACTCAGGTCTGTTCCGGGATATTCCATATGCATCTCTGCGATGAATTGTCTGTGAAAGCAAAAAAATGCGGAGTGAGTCTGTAAGCCGGGTTCTGTCGGGAACGGTCATTTCTCTGGGAGGACTGTTGCCAGTCCCCTCGGCGCGATCGACCCGAGAGTCAAACGGTTCGGAGAAAACCGTGCCGGCAAGCCGGCTTCTCTCTGCTTGATCTTGCTCCCGGTGGGGTTTACCGAGCCGGAATGGTCACCCATCCCGCTGGTGCGCTCTTACCGCACCGTTTCACCCTTACCTGTGCTCACGAAGAGCCATCGGCGGTCTACTCTCTGTTGCACTTTCCCTATTCTCACGAACGGTGGGCGTTACCCACCACCGCCTCCTGTGGAGCCCGGACTTTCCTCCAGCAGCAGAACTGCCAGCGACCGTTCAACTCACTCCGCAAAGCCATTGTACTCCATTCATTTCTGATTGACCTGTCTGCCTGCAGGATGGTTCCCCAGATTCAGGAAAACTCTGCTCAAACCCCTGGCGCCGCTCCCTGTTGCCAGTCTCTCCTCTGCCCCGTATAGTGGATTTCTGAGTTGATTCCCGAAATCCAGAGGGGCCGCCATGAAACAATTTCTGTACATCCCGATTGCACTGCTGGGACTGGGCCTGGCTTCGTTTTCCGTTCAGGCTGATCCGGTGCGAAACCTGAATGACCTGCGTGCTCAAATGACCCAGCAGGGGAAACCCGCGCTCGTCATTGTGGGGGCCGAATGGTGCGTGTATTGCCGGGAACTGGCTCAGGAGATGGCGACTGTACCCGAACTGCAGCCACTGCAGCGTCAGTTTGCGATCCTGAAAATTGATGTCGACTCTCCGGTCTGGGAGCTGGCAAAAAAAGAACTGGATTTCGGCATCACCGGTGTTCCCGCACTCTATGTGTTTCGAGCGGACGGCAAAAACCTGTATGCAAACGGTGGAAAACCAGCTGACATGCAGGCTTTCCTCAAAAATCAGCTCGACAAAGCAGGAACCATTCTAACGACTGAACAGGCCCGCGATCTGAGTCGGGATCTGTCCAAAATTCAGGGACTGTTGAGAAAAAATGATCTGATGGGCGCTCTCGCGATTGCTCAAGCTCACAAGATCGAAAAAAGCTACGCTCAACCAGCTCTGGCCATGCAGGAAGTCCAGACTCAGCTCAATGAACTGGCAGTCACACGAGTAACTGAACTCGGGACAAAACTTCAGGAGAATCCAACAGACCCTGCACTTGTCATCGAACTGATTCAGTTCCGGGATGCCAGCACGGAGTCGCGGGATCTGCTGGCAAAAATCAATCCGGTGATTGAGACCTATGTCGCGCTGGAACCGCAGCAGGTTCTGTTTTCCCAGGCGGAACAACTGTTGAAAGCGGATCAGTTACGAGTGGAACGGAAACGTTCCGAAGCAATGGACATCTACAAGGAGCTGATTGAAAGGCATCCGGATTCTGCCATTGCCGCTCTGGCAAAAGAGCGGATGGGAATCCGGGAGTCGGCATCTGCCACAGAACCGATACCTGCCAAAGTCTCAAAGGGAGATGAGAAAAAAGCGGCCGCCTACCTCCGTCTGGCTCAGCAACTGCTCGAACTTCAGTCCCCCAAAGCCAGCGAATATCTGCAAAAGACAATTGATGCTGCTCCCGAAAGTGAAGCAGCAGACGAAGCCCGAAAGTTGCTCAAGTAAATCCCCAACACCAATCCCCTCAGGATTTTCAAGATGTTCCGCGTCTCGGTCATTGTGTTCAGTCTGATCTGTCTTCCCGCTGCCTCGGCACAAAACGGAAAACAGGGTAAGCGAGAGCCTTCGCGGCCCCCTGCGATTGTCTGGTCCAATCCTCAGCCGGAATCGGTGAAGGAACTGCCACCGGGGTTTTCTCATCAGACATTCCGCAGTCAACTGGCAGGTCAGGAGATTGGCTACTGCGTTTATCTGCCCGAAGAGTATGCAGCCAACCCCGACAAGAAGTATCCGGTCATTTACAACCTGCATGGCAACGGGGGGAACGAGTGGACCGGCCTGCAGAGCGCGGAAGTGCTGCATGAAGGGATTCAGTCCGGTCGCTGGCCTGCGGTCATCATGGTCATGCCCAATGGTGGACACAGCACATTTTACATGGACTCAGCCGACGGGAAGCTTCCGATTGAATCCATCTTTCTCAAGGAATTCATTCCGTATATCGATGCAACCTTCCGCACGATTGCTTCCCGCGAAGGTCGCTGCATCGAAGGATTTTCGATGGGAGGGCGAGGTTCCACCCGACTGGCGATCAAACATCCGGAACTGTTCTGCTCGCTCTTCTGTCAGGCAGGGAATGTCCCGAATCTGATCGAGGGGCTTGAGCAGGGAGACACCACGCAATTTCCCATTTCCTACATGGGAACAGATCGGAAAGTGTATGAAGAGAATGATGTCTATTTCCTCATCCAGAAAAACCGGTCTCGCCTGAAGGGCAAACTGCGGATCCAGATTGCCTGCGGAACGAAGGATGGCGGGCATCTCCCTACCATCCGGAATTTTCATCAGGCCTTACTCGAAGCGGGACTCGATCACACCTATCTTGAGATTGAAGGGCTGGGACATAATCGGACCCAAATGATCAACCTGTACCGGCTGATCTGGTTTGATTACCACATCGAATCCCTGCGACTCAATGGCTCGCTCCCCAGGTAAGCAGCTTCAATCAATGAATGTTCCTATTTTCTCGGAATTGACAAGTTTGCAGTACGACAAATCAATGCTCGTTTGCTGAAATAAGGTGCTCTTCCCTGTTCGGAAGATATTCGTTGATCTCGTCTCTCTGGGTCAGTTCGTGATCTCGGAAGGAAAACAGATGGCTACCGCGTTACGCCACAATTTGAAATTTCTGTGCCTGGGCCTGGCTGTTGTCATCTGTCTTGTCGCGACGATAGAAGTTTCTGCGGCTGCTCCCGGCAAGCCGAATCTTATCGTCATCATGGCCGACGACCTGGGCTTTGAATGTCTCGAAGTCAATGGAGGCACTTCTTACAAAACACCCCGGCTCAATCAGATGGCAGCCGAAGGAATGCGATTTACCCACTGTTATGCACAGCCAATCTGTACTCCTTCCCGCGTGCAGCTGATGACAGGCATGTACAATCAGCGGAACTATGTGCGATTCGGTCTGCTCGAACCTCATCAGACCACCTTTGCCCAAGTTCTGCAGCGGGCTGGATATCGAACGATGATTGCCGGGAAATGGCAGCTCGAAGGAGGTTTGAAGGGACCGAATCACTTCGGGTTTGATGAATACTGCCTGTGGCAATTGACCCGCCGACCAAGCCGCTATCCCAACCCGGGTCTCGAAGTGAATGGTGAGGAAAAGGATTACCCAGAAAAGTACGGTCCGGATATTGTCTCGGATGCGATTTGCGAATTTATTCGAGACAATCAAAAGGATCCATTTCTGGTTTACTATCCGATGATTCTGCCGCACTGGCCATTCGAACCGACTCCGGACAGCCCGGCCTGGGATCCGAAATCACCAGGGGAAAGCAACAGTCAGAAGCACCCGGAATTCTTCGTCGATATGGTTGCCTACACGGACAAGATGGTCGGCAAGATTCTGGATCAGGTTGATGCCTGCGGCTTGAGCGAACAGACCTTCATTCTGTTTACTGGCGACAATGGCACGGCAACTTCAGTCACTTCAATGCTGGGAGATCGTCCATTCCGCGGTGGCAAGGGAAGCCCGACCGATGCGGGCATGCATGTGCCGATGATCGCCCGCTGGCCCGGCAAGATTGGTGCGGGGAAGGAAACAGATCGCCTGGTCGACTTCACCGATATCTTCCCCACACTGCTGGATCTGGCCGGAGTGGTTCAGAAACCACGTCAGGATCTGCAGCTGGATGGCCTCAGCATGGCTCCGACGTTACTGGAAACGGGCGGATTGGAACGGGCCTATATTTATTGCTGGTATGCCCGTGATGGAGGGGAAACCGGAGTCGAATTTGTGCAGGATCATGACTATAAACTGTATCGCGATGGTCGTGTGTTCAATATCGCGGAAGATCCACTGGAAAAAACACCACTTCAGGAACCCTGGAGTGATGCCGCAGCCACTTCCCTGAAAACATTGAAGCCGGCATTGGAAAAGTACGACAATACCCGGGTGATGCTGAATGACCCGGCGGCGAAAAACAAACAGAAGACTCCCAGGAAAAACCCCAAGACAAAGTCGGCAGAATGAAAAAGAAAGTTTTGAGCGTTGGTCAGTGTGTGCCCGATGACG